>CAXNKP010000334.1:0-3605 GCA_964202815.1 Stagnihabitans sp.
CCAATCGCCGGTTTCCTTACCTTCCATCTTGGCACCCATCTTGAAGCGGTCTTTCAGACGGTCTGACAGTTTGTCCGAGATCGAGGCCACCTGCCGCGACGACCGGCCAGAGCAGATCACCATGTAATCGGCCCCATCCGAGCGACCGCGCAAGTCGATCTGCACAACCTCTTCGGCCTTGTCATCGTCCAGCGAGGCCATCACTTCGGCCAGTACGTCTTCGGAAGAATACTCAAGCGCTGCGGGCGTGGTGGCGCGCGTGGTGCGCGGCCCGACCGGCAGGCCGGTCGCAGGGTCAGAATGGGTCAGGACTACGCCCTCCAAGCAAGCGCGCCGATCAGACCCCGGCGCAAGGATTGGCTTCAGCCTAGCATTTAAGGTGCGAAACCTCAATGAACCGGCAGACCAAAGGATAAGCAGGCGCGCTTAGCGGCGAATCGGGGCGGAAGCAAGCTATTGCACGCTGAAAGCCACTTCGTTGCGGCGATTCCACGGCAAGGTCCACGGCGGATCATAAAAATAGAAGAACGGGCCCGCCGTCAGCCGCAGCCCCTGCGCCTTGGCCCAATCGCGCAAGGCCGCCTCTTGCTTGGTCAAAACGCTGTCGCGGGCAGCGCCGGAAAAGGTCAAAACCACCTGCCGCTGTGCTGGCAGTGTTAGAAAGCGGATGCGGTCGTCCTTGGGCTTTGGCAGGGTTTCCAGCGTGTAAGAGCCGGGCATCATGAACTGCACCGACCAAGTGCCTGCTTGTTCGCTTTGGGTGACGGGCGTGGTCATGGCAATCGTCTCGCCGGGCGCTTGGGCCACGGGGGTGGTCATGGCGACTTTAGCCCCACCTTCATTGTCACCAAAAATATAGCCCGCCAGCACACGAAACCCGCTGCTGCCGGCACCGCTGCGGTCTGCGCTTACCGTCACCTCGGCCATGATACGCGGCGCATAATCGCGCAGCTCTATCGGCCCATCGGTGCGGGCCACGGTGTATTTCGGCGTCTCGCTGCCGTTATAGGCATCGGCCATGGCGGGCTCCTGTACGGCAAGGCCCCATAGGCCAAATGTGACGAGAGAAATCAGGTGTTTGATCTGCATCATCGGTCCTCCGCAGGTATACATAGGGTGGCAGCAGCATTTTTTCAAATCTTGTGCAGGGTCAAGGCCAGCGCCCCGCCGTGCAGCCTTGCGAGACGCCCCGGAACGGCGTAAAAGATGAGACATGATCCGATTTTTTGACATCTCTGACCATAATCGCCTGCCGTGGCGGTTTCAGCGTGTCCTTCATGCGCAGCGCACGTGCGGTTGAGTGTGTGCCTCTGCCCGCTGATGCGGGCTTTTCGTAATTTCTCGCATATCCCGAAAATCCAAACCGCAAGGAAGATCCATGACCGCTCGCACGCTTTACGACAAAATCTGGGACGACCACATGGTCGATCAAGCCGAAGACGGCACCTGCTTGCTGTATATCGACCGCCATCTGGTGCATGAAGTCACCTCGCCGCAGGCCTTTGAAGGGCTGCGCATGACAGGCCGCAAAGTGCGCGCGCCGCAAAAAACCATCGCGGTGCCCGATCACAACGTGCCCACCACGCTGGACCGCGCCAATGCCGCGACCATGACCGAGGATTCGCGCATTCAGGTCGAAGCGCTGGATAAGAACGCCAAGGATTTCGGGATCAACTACTACCCCGTGTCCGATGTGCGCCAAGGCATCGTGCATATCGTAGGCCCCGAACAGGGCTGGACCTTGCCCGGCATGACCGTGGTGTGCGGCGACAGCCACACCGCCACCCACGGCTCGTTTGGTGCGCTGGCGCATGGCATCGGCACGTCCGAGGTGGAGCATGTTCTGGCCACCCAAACGCTGATCCAGCGCAAAGCCAAGAATTTCAAGGTGGAAATCACCGGAAGCCTGATGCCCGGCGTTACGGCCAAGGACATCACCCTGTCTGTAATCGGGGCCACGGGCACCGCTGGCGGCACAGGCTATGTGATCGAATACTGCGGCCAAGCGATCCGCGAATTGTCGATGGAAGGCCGCATGACGGTGTGCAACATGGCCATCGAAGGCGGTGCGCGCGCGGGCCTGATTGCGCCCGATGAAAAGACCTACGCCTATTGCATGGGTCGCCCCCACGCGCCCAAAGGGGCCGCCTGGGAAGCCGCTGTCGCCAATTGGAAAACCTTGTTCTCGGACGAGGGCGCGCATTGGGACAAGGTGATCATCCTGAAAGGCGAAGACATCGCCCCCGTCGTCACATGGGGCACCTCGCCCGAGGATGTGCTGCCAATCACGGGTAAAGTGCCCTCGCCTTCCGATTTCACCGGCGGCAAGGTTGAAGCGGTGCAGCGCGCCTTGGATTACATGGGCCTGACACCCGGGCAAAACCTGTCGGACATCAAGATTGATACAGTGTTTATCGGCTCTTGCACCAACGGGCGCATCGAAGATTTGCGCGCTGCCGCCGCGATCTTGAAAGGCAAGAAAAAGAAAGACGGCATTCGTGCTATGGTGGTGCCGGGGTCTGGCCTTGTGCGCGCACAAGCGGAAGAGGAAGGTCTGGACCAGATTTTCATCGACGCGGGCTTTGAATGGCGTCTGGCGGGTTGCTCGATGTGCTTGGCGATGAACCCCGACCAACTCGCCCCGGGCGAGCGGTGTGCAGCCACTTCCAACCGCAACTTCGAAGGCCGTCAGGGCCGCGGCGGGCGCACCCACCTTTTGTCGCCCGCCATGGCCGCTGCTGCCGCGATCACCGGTCATTTGACCGATGTGCGCGATTTGATGACTGAAACCGTGTAAGGAACCGGACAGATGGACAAATTCACCAAACTGACCGGCATCGCCGCTCCTATGCCCTTGGTCAACATCGACACTGACATGATCATTCCTAAGCAGTTCCTCAAGACCATCAAACGGTCGGGGCTGGGGGTGAACCTGTTTGACGAGATGCGCTATAATCTTGACGGGTCCGAGATCGCCGAGTTCGTACTGAACCAGCCTGCCTATCGCCAAGCGCAGATCATCGTCGCGGGCGAGAACTTTGGCTGCGGGTCGTCGCGCGAACACGCGCCTTGGGCTCTGCTGGATTTTGGCATTCGCTGCGTGATCAGCACCTCTTTTGCCGATATCTTTTACAACAACTGCTTCAAGAACGGCATTCTGCCCATCGTCATGCCGCAAGAGGTGGTCGACGTGCTGATGGAAGACGCCAAGAAAGGCGCGAATGCCCGCCAAACGGTGGATCTAGAGGCGCAGACGGTCACCACATCGGACGGGCGGGTGTTTCCGTTTGACGTAGACGCCCACCGCAAAGATTGCCTGATCAATGGCTTGGATGACATTGGGCTGACCATGGTCAAGGTCAAGGCCATCGACAGTTTCGAACAAAAGGCTGCAACCCTGCGCCCTTGGGCCTAAATTCCGTCGGTCATCACCACCAAACGGGGCGCAGGACAGTCCTGCGCCCTTTTTTATGCCGACAAAGACCCCCAGCCGCATCAATTTATTTGCAATCAAAAGAAACCTTGCGGAAGATCAAAGTGTAACTTTGGAATAGACCGCTATCATGGCCCCGTGCACATCACATTGCGTGCATTGCAGTCGCTTC
>CAXNKP010000335.1:0-3598 GCA_964202815.1 Stagnihabitans sp.
CGCCAATCGTGCCGCGGTTGCGCACCGCCGGATCGCCGATGCCGCCGGCAAGCCCAGCCAGCCCCGCAAAAACGGCTGCCGCTTCTTTGGCGACCTGTGCGTGGGGCGTTGCCGCCCCAACCCACAGGGTGCCGCCATTTTGCTTCAAACCCTTCAGCTCGGCAATGCCGGTCAGGCTGACCAGCACATCCGGCGTGGCCAGACGTTGCTTCATCGTGGGCGTCAAAGTTTGCCCGCCCGACAGGGCCTGTGCGCCCGATTTTGCCAAGGCTGCCACGGCCTCTGCCACGCTGGAAGGTTTCACGAAATCGAAGTTTTGCATCTTTTTGCTCCTCCTTACGCGTTCATCGCCGACCAGACGCGCGAGGGCGTCAGGGGCATGTCGATATGGGCAATCTTGTGACCACCCCGGTTCAAAGCATCCAGCACGGCATTGACCACCGCCGGAGGCGAGCCAATCGCCCCCGCCTCGCCGCAGCCCTTCACGCCCAGCTTGTTATGGCTGCAGGGCGTGATGCAGGAATGGTCGACCGTGACAAAGGGCACGTCATCGGCGCGCGGCATGGTGTAATCCATGTAACTGCCCGACAAAAGCTGGCCATTCTCGTCATAGACGCCGTGTTCCAGCAGCGCTTGGCCGATACCCTGCACCACACCGCCATGCACCTGTCCGCGCACGACCATGGGGTTCATCACATTGCCAAAGTCATCGGCACAGGTGAAGTTGCAGACATCAACCTTGCCGGTTTCGGCATCCACCTCGACCTCGCACAGATAGGTGCCTGCGGGATAGGTGAAGTTCGCCGGATCGTAGAAGGCAGTTTCTTCCAAGCCCGGTTCCAGTGTGGCCAGCGGATAGTTGTGCGGCACATAGGCGGAAAACGCGATTTCGCCGAAGGTTTTGGACCGGTTGGTGCCCGACACGGCAAAGACCCCGTCCGAGAAGACAATCTCAGCCTCGGTCGCCTCTAACATATGGGCAGCAATCTTTTTGCCCTTGGCGATCACTTTGTCGGCGGCATTGGCCATAGCCTGTCCGCAAACCGCCAGCGAGCGCGAGCCGTAAGATCCCATCCCGAAGGGAATCTTGGCCGTATCACCGTGCACGATATCCACCGACGACATCGGAATGCCGAACATGTCCGAGATGATCTGCGCAAAGACCGTCTCGTGGCTTTGGCCGTGGCTATGCGCGCCAACCATGACCGATACATTGCCCGTGGGGTTCACCCGCACGGTCGCCGCATCGTACAGGCCAACGCGGGCCCCAAGGATACCCACCAAGTTTGACGGCGCAATCCCGCAAGCCTCGATCCATGTTGACAGGCCCAGACCACGCAGCTTGCCCTTGGCGGCTGCCGCTTTGCGGCGCGCCTCAAAGCCTGCCACATCGGCCAGTTCCATCGCCTTATCCAGCGTGGCGTGGTAATTGCCCACGTCATAGGCCAGACCGGCGGGGGTGGTGTAGGGGAACATGTCGGTGGTGATAAAGTTCTTGCGGCGCACCTCGAACGGGTCAAGGCCCAGCTCGCGGCACATCTGATCCACCACACGCTCAAGGCTATAGGTCGCCTCGGGGCGGCCTGCGCCGCGATAGGCGTCGACCGGGGCGGTGTTGGTGAAGACGGTTTTCACGTTCACATAGACATTGGGCACCTTATAGGGGCCAGCCATCAGTGTACCGTGCAAGAAGGTGGGCGTGACGGTCGAGAAGTTCGACAGATAGGCCCCCACATTGGCCATGGTTTCGGTACGAAACGCGATGAACGTGCCGTCTTTTTCGCAGGCCAGTTCAATCTTGGTGACATGGTCGCGGCCATGCGCATCCGACAGGAAGCTTTCTGAACGCTCTGCCACCCATTTGACCGGCTTTTTCAGCTTTTTGGCCGCTGCCAGCACCAAAGCCTCTTCGCCGTAGTGATAGATTTTCGAGCCAAAACCGCCGCCCACATCGGGTGCCACGACTTGGAGTTTGTTTTCCGGAATGCCCAGCACAAAGGCCGCGACCAGAAGGCGCGTCAGGTGGGGGTTCTGGCTGGTGGTGGTCAGCTTGTAATCGCCCGTGCCCGGATTGTACTCGCCGATCGAGGCGCGCGGTTCCATGGCGTTGGGGATCAGGCGGTTGTTGACCAGTTCCAGCGTGGTGACATGGGGGGCGGCCTTGATGGCGGCATCCACCTTGGCGCGGTTGTCTTCGATCCAGCCCCAGTCAAAGCACTGGTTGTCGGCGATCTCGTCATGCACGCGGTTCGAGCTGTCGGCCAAAGCTTGCGCCATGTCGATGATCGCGGGCAGTTCTTCGAATTCAGAGGCGTCCGCCACGGCTTGGGCGGCGTCTTTGGCTTCCATATAGGTTTGGGCGATCACGGCGGCATAAGCGTCACCGACATGGCGCACTTTGCCATGTGCCAGAACCGGACGTTTGGGTTCTTTCATCGGCGAGCCGTCGCGCGAGCCGATGAACCAGCCGGCCGGATTGCCGCCGACGTCTTTGAAATCTTCGCCCGTGAAAACGGCCAAAACGCCCGGCATCCCTTCGGCTGCGGCAGCGCCCACCGATTTGATCCGCGCATGGGCCATGTTGGACCGTACAAAGACTGCATAGGCTTGCCCATGTACGTCGATATCATGGGTGTAGCTGCCCGCCCCAGTCAGGTAGCGGATATCTTCGGTGCGTTTGGCTTCCGCGCCAATTCCAAAATCTTTAGCCATCTTGATCCCCTCCCTTATTCGGCAGCAACGGCTGCGACATCCTGCCCAGAGGCAGCCATCACGGCCTTGACGATGTTATGATACCCCGTGCAGCGGCAGATATTGCCCTCTAGTCCGTGGCGCACATCGGCCTCAGACGGTTTGGGGGTATTGGCCAGAAGCGCTGCTGAAGTCATCACCATGCCGGGGGTGCAAAAGCCGCATTGCAGGCCGTGGTGGTCTTGGAACGCTTGCTGGATCACGCCAAGGCTGCCGTCTGCATTGGCCATACCTTCAATCGTGGTCACTTTTGATCCGGCCACATCTTGGGCAAAGACCGAGCAGCTTTTCACTGCCATGCCGTCGATATGCACCACACAAGCCCCGCATTGCGAGGTGTCGCAGCCGATATGGGTGCCCGTCAGGCCAAGCCCTTCGCGCAGATAAGAGGAGAGCAGCGTGCGCCCCTCGGTCTCGGCCGAGACGGATTTCCCGTTCACGGTCATCGTCACTTTGGTCATTTTATCCTCCCTGATTGTTTACAGGCTCAGCCGATCAAACGACGGAACCAGCCTTTTTTCGGTGTGTCTTGGGTGCCTTCGTCGGCAGACGCTTCTTCAGCGTCGGCCGGGGCCTCTTGATCGGGCTCTTCGATGGCGGATTGGAAGCGGTTGAAAAACTCTTCCGCAAGGTTCTTGGCAAAGCCATCGATGATGCGGCTGCCCAGCTGGGCGATTTTACCGCCGACCGAGGCTTCAACTTCATAAGTCAGTCTTGTACCGCTGCCCTCGGCCGTCATGGTCACGAAAGCCCCACCCTTGGCAAAGCCCGCAACCCCGCCCTTGCCTTCGCCCGTGATGCGCAGGCTGTGGGGTTCGTTCATCTCGGACAGGGTGACGGTGCCGGT
>CAXNKP010000336.1:0-3587 GCA_964202815.1 Stagnihabitans sp.
ACCGCCGTCGCTATTTGGCCGAGCTTTCCGCCACGCCGCCAAAACCTGCGCTGGATTTTTTTGCCGCAGCACCCCTTTCTTGGCGCTTGGACCCCAAACGCCCCTATCCACCGCCCCTGATCAGCCTTGAAGACGGCCGCGCGCGCGCCTTGGCGGCTTATGCGCAACGAAAGGCTTGAGTGTCAGCCCATCTTCTGGAAACATACAAAAAAGACTTCGACGGGGGAAATATGACGGTTCTAACCTCTACCGCCGGCCAAAAGGGCCTGCCGCGCTATTTCAGCCAAGCTTTTGCCACCATTTCGCAGATGGGACGCGGGCGTTTGGACTTTCGCCTGCCCGATGGCCGCACATTCCGCGCCGAAGGCAAAAAGCCCGGCCCCGCTGTGATGATCGAGGTACATAATCCCGATCTTTTCGCGCGGCTGATTCGCGACGGCGATCTGGGATTTTGCGATGCCTATCTGGATGGCTGGTGGTCGACCCCGGATCTGATGGGCTTCATGGACATGATCCAGAAGGACAATGAAGCGGTTTATGATGGCTTTCCCGGCATGACCTTGGTGCGCGCCTATGAGCGTTTTCGCTTTTGGCTGCAATCGAACACGAAGAAACAGGCGCTGAAAAATATCAGCTACCATTACGATCTGGGCAATGATTTCTATGGGTTGTGGCTGGATGACAGCATGACCTATTCCTCGGCCTTGTTTGAAAGCGGTCAGGAAAGCCTGGAAAAGGCCCAAGAGCAGAAATATGCCTCGATGGTCGATAAGATGGGGGTGCAACCGGGCGATCATGTGCTGGAGATTGGCTGTGGCTGGGGTGGCTTTGCTGAATATGCCGCCGCCCAGCGCGGTCTAAAGGTAACCTGCCTGACCATCAGTGCTGAGCAACACAAGTACGCGGTTGACCGGATGGCGCGGCTCGGCCTGTCGGACAAAGTCGACATCAAGTTGCAAGATTACCGCGATGAGAGAGGCATCTATGACGGTATCGCCTCGATCGAGATGTTCGAGGCTGTGGGCGAAAAGTTCTGGCCGGTCTATTTCGACACAGTGCTAAACCGTCTGCGTCCGGGCAAGAAGGCCACGTTGCAGATCATCACCATTGCCGATCACCGCTGGGAAACCTATCGCAAATCGGTGGATTTCATTCAGAAATACATATTCCCGGGTGGGATGCTGCCCTCTCAATCCGTGCTGCGGCGCGAGGTGGAGCGGGCAGGGATGAAGGTCTTAGGCTCGGTTGAGTTTGGCAAAAGCTACAGCCAAACCCTGCGCCGCTGGCATGAGACGTTTAACGAACGCTGGTCGGATGTGTCGAAGATGGGCTTTGACGAGCGATTCCGGCGGATGTGGAATTTTTACCTCACCTCCTGCGCGGGGGCTTTTGAGGGGGCCAATTGCGATGTGACACAGATCACTATCGCAAGGCCTGCGACACTATAGGGCCAAGCGGTTTCAAGCGCGGCCCCATGGGGCGCGACGTGCGAAAATTTTAAGAAGCTTTTTGGGGGGGCAGCATGGCGGGCCAGGTTTTTCTTGCGGGGCTTGCGGCAGATCCTGCCCTTAGGCGTGCTCTTCTGGGCGATCAGGCGGCCGAACCCGCCCGCATGGCCGGTTTGGCTTTGGTTGCGGCGGCCTCGGGGCCTTGGCCTGTTGCGGTGCGGCGAGCGGGTTCTGAGGTGGCGGGCGTGTTTTTGCAGCTGTCGCACGCTCAGCACGGCCGCCTTGATTTCGCCCTGCGCGCCTTGGCACTGGTGCCGGACGATCTTCCTGATGGCCATGGCACAACCTATCTAGGGCATGGGGCGGGCGCTATCTCTGGCACCGATGCCTGTGTGATGGCAGTGGTCTTGGCCTATTTGGAGGATGTCTTGCCGCTGCAAGGCGCGCATGAGGCCGGCGATCTTGCCCGGCGCCTTGGGCCCGCTTTGGTGCGGGCAGCCTCGCGGATCAGGGCGGGCGCGTCTGCGCCTGCGGCTGTGCGGCGGGCCACGGCGGCGGGGGATATCCGCCAGCATGCGCGCCGCCTGCCGTATGCGCAGTTCTTCGCCGTGGAGGAATACGACCTGTCATGGCGCCGCTTTGACGGCACTTTCAGCGAGATTGCGACCCGCGCCGCCTTTCTATCAGGCGATGCCGTGACGGTGCTGCCCTATGATCCCGCGCGCGATCTGGTGCTCGTCGTCGAGCAATTCCGCGCCGGCCCTTTGGCGCGCGGCGATGGTCAATGCTGGCAGATCGAGGCGATCGCCGGCCGCGTTGACCCCTTCGAGACGCCCCAAGACGCCGCCCGCCGTGAAGCCATCGAAGAAGCGGGCCTGACCCTGACAGACCTTCTGCCCGTGGCGCAGTATTACCCAAGCCCCGGGGCCAAGACAGAGTTCCTGTATTCCTACGTGGCCCTCACCGATTTGCCCGATGGCTGTGCCGGAATCTTTGGCGTGGCGGACGAAGTCGAAGATATCCGCGGCCACCTGATCAGCTTTGACCGCCTGATGGATCTGGTAACCAGCGCAGAGGTCGCCAACGCCCCCCTGATCTTGACCGCCCTTTGGCTGCAACGCGAAAGACCGCGCCTGCGCGCTGCTACAAAGCCAAGCTGACCCACGCCCCATTGCGTTTGGAAGACCGCACGCAGGCGTCAACAAAGGCCACACCCTCTAGCCCCTCTTTCAGCCCCGGAAAGACCACAGCGCTGTCCAAGGCTGTGCCGTCACGCCGCGCGATGATGGCACGCGCAGCTTCGGCGTAGATATTGGCAAAGCCTTCCAGATAGCCTTCCGGATGGCCCGAAGGGATGCGCGTCATCCGTGCCGCGGCCTCTCCACTGCCCGGGCCGCCGCGTGTGAGGCGGTATTTGGGCTGACCCAAGGGGGCAACCCACAGGTAGTTGGGGTTTTCCTGTTCCCACTCGATCCCGCCTTTGGTGCCAAAGATCCGCAACCGCAGGCCGTTTTCTTGGCCTGAGGCGACTTGGCTGCACCACAGCGTGCCCCGCGCACCCGAGGTATAGCGCATCATGATATGGCCGTTGTCATCAACCCGCCGACCCGCAACAAAGCTTTGCAAATCGGCTGACAGCTCCTGCAAGGTCAATCCTGTGACAAAATTGGCAAGGTTGAAGGCATGGGTGCCGATATCGCCCGTGGCCCCGCCCGCACCAGAACGCGCCGGATCGGTGCGCCAATCGGCCTGCTTTTGGCCGGTTGATTCGATCGGTTCGGCCAGCCAATCTTGGATATATTCGACATTGACCAGCCGGATATCGCCCAAAGCGCCAGCCGCGATCATCTCGCGCGCTTGGCGGATCATCGGGTAGCCGGTGTAATTATGCGTCAGCGCAAAGACCACGCCGCTGGCCTCTGCCATCTTGGCCAGTTTTTTGGCCTCGGGCAGGGTGGCGGTCAGGGGTTTGTCGCAGATCACATGGATGCCGCGCTTTAGAAACTCCACCGCCACGGGCGCGTGCATATGGTTGGGGGTGACGATGGCCACAGCCTCGATCCCGTCTTTGCGCCGCGCTTCTTTCTGCGCCATTTCGGCAAAAGACCCATAGCTGCGCGCCACGCCCAGATCGGCGGC
>CAXNKP010000337.1:0-3585 GCA_964202815.1 Stagnihabitans sp.
ACTGCCATGAAGGCCTTGGCCGCCTTGGTGAAGGCCAGAACGCCGGATTTGTTGTCGGTCGCCCCGCGTCCATACAGCACACCGTCCACGATGGCCGCCGACCACGGCCCGCCATGCGACCACGCCTCAATCGGTTCTGGGGGCTGCACGTCGTAATGGGCGTAGCACAGGATCGTCTTGGCGGGTTTTGCCGCCTTCAGATGCCCGAAAACGACCGGTGGACCTTGGTCCAATTCGTGGAAGTCTGCTGGCAACCCATCGCGCCGCATCATGTCACGGATCAGCGTAGCACATTCGCGCAAACCGATGTTCTGGGCACTGATGGACGGCTGCTGCACAAAGGTTTGAAGGTCCTTGATACATTCATCGGCGTTTGCGTCGATCCAGTCGTAGATGGCTTGCATGGTCATGGTGCGGCTTCCTGTTGCGAGAGTTGCCACGCATCCAGCCTTTGCCCCGACAAGGCCATCGGCCGGTCGCGGGCCAGCAGGGCAAAGGCAGGGGCAAGGCGGATCGGGTCGATCCATTTGGCGCGTTGTTCTGGGCCATATGTCGTCTCGGACATAGGCGTATGCATCAGATGGCCGGGCGTGATGGTGTAAGAAGCAATGCCATGCGCTGCGCCCTCCATCGCCAGACATTTGGAAAAGCCTTCAAGTGCGTGTTTGGCGGCACAATAGGCGGTCTCGTCGACAAACCCTTCGACCCCGGATCGGCTTGAGACAAAGACCAATGCGCCGCCCTTGGCCTTCATCGCGGGCCAAACGGCTTGGGTCAGTTGGAAGGCCGCCTGAATGCCGACATTCAGCGTCGCCTGAAACGTGGCAAGGCTGACCACATCCACCGGCTCGACCCGCAGGATGGCGGCGTTGTGGATCAGCGTATCGACTTGGCCGGAGATTTGCGCGATGGCGCGTGCGGTGTCGCCTGCGTCGGACAGATCCACCACGATCGCCTGCGCCCCGGGGCAAAGCACCTGCGTCTGCGCCAGCCCCTCGGCGTCGTAATCCATCAGGACCAGCCGCGCACCCTGACCCGCCAGATGGCGCGCCACGGCCGCACCGAGGCCCTGCGCCGCGCCCGTCACCACAATGGTCTGGTCAGCCAGCTTCATGGTTGGACCCAGCGCCGTTCGGTGCCCGACAGGCGCACGGCATCCAGCACCTTTTGGTTGGCCAGCCCATCAACAAAGGTGGCCCCGCGTGCAAGGGGCCGCCCTTCGCGGATCGCCGCCGCCAGTTCGCGCATGACGGCCACGACCGACACATTCCAGATGCCGGGGTTCAGGCCCGGCAGGGCGGCATTGGGGTCTGCCTCGGTAATCTCGTCAAAGCCTTGTCCAGCCTTTGCGAACCACAACTTTTCATCGGCATTATCAAGGGTGATGGTGCCCTTTGACCCAAAAATCTGAGTGAGATTGCCGATGTTATGGGCCGCTACGCCGGACATGAACACCTGCGCCAGCGCACCTGAGTGCATCTCCAGCCCCATCCACGCCAGATCGTCGGCGGTTGCGGTCCAGGCAGCACCTGTCGCTTTGTCGCTGCGCTCGGGGATGATGACAGGGGCTGCACCAGTGACCCAAGCTACCTCGCCCAACCACCAGCGCAGCATGTCCACCTGATGCGAGCCGTTGGCCCCCAGACGCCCGCCGCCCTGATCGGCCAGCGACCACCAATCGCCTAGGGGGCGGCTGTCAGGGTTGGCCCAGCTGTTGCCAATGTTGGCGATGTTGACATGCCGGATGTTGCCCAGATCGCCCTCAGCAATCATCGCGGCAATCCGTGCGCGGTTAGGGTTGAACCGAAGTTCATGGTCGATCATGTGCACGCGGTTGGCTGTGGTCGCGGCGTCCAGCATTGTCTGCGCCACGGCCGCGTTCATCGCAGTCGGCTTTTCACACAGCACATGCGCCCCCTTGGCAAGGGCCATCAGCGTCTGCGGCGCATGCAGCACGGTCGGGGTGGCGATACAGACCAGATCAACGGGGTGCCGGTCGAGCATGGCCTGCCAGTCATCGTAGGCATGGGGAATGCCAAACTTGTCAGCCGCCGCCTGCGCACTTGTCAACCGACCCGACGCTATGGCCACCACTTCGGCACCATCGACATGCCGAAGAGCCGGCAGATAGGCCGCCTTCGCAAAACTTGCCCCGATGATCGCAACTTTCACCACAGTGTCTCCCTTGTTTCAGTCGCCAACATCACAGGCCCGGCCTGCCCTGTTCAGCTTCGTTCTTTCAGTCTTGGATCAAGGAAATCCCGCAACCAGTCGCCCATGATGTTGAACGACAGCACCGTAAATACGATGGCAAGGCCCGGAAAAATCGCCAGCCACCATTTGTTGGCAATCAATTGATCCCGACTTTGGGCCAACATCGACCCCCAAGTCGGCACCTCGGCCGGAACGCCTAGGCCGAGGAACGACAGGGCCGCTTCGGCCAGAATAACCGAGGCCACATTGAACGAGGCGATCACGGTCAGCGGTGCGATGATGTTGGGCAGGATCGTGCGAAAGATGATCGACGGCGTGCTGTCACCCATGGCGCGGGCGGCCTCCACGAATTCCTTTTCGCGCAAGGACAGGGTCTGTGCGCGCACGATGCGGGCGTAAGTCACCCATTGACCGATGCCCAGCACCACGATCAGGTTGAACAGGCCTGGCCCCAGCACGACCAAAAACATGATCGCCAGCAGTATGAACGGAAACGCCAGCTGTATATCGCCCAACCGCATCAGCACATCGTCAATCCAGCCACCGAAATAGCCAGAGACGAGGCCCGCCAAAACGCCCAACGTGCCGCCGACCAAGATCGCAGCGACCCCGACCAGAAGCGACACGCGCGCGCCGTAAAGCAGCCGCGAAAAGGCATCGCGCCCCAACGCATCCGACCCCATGAGGAATATCTGACCATTCGGCCCATCGGCCATGGGTGCTGCAAGTCGCACCATTATGTTCTGTCTGTTGGGGTCCATCGGCGCGATCACGGGCCCAAAGATTGCCACGAACAGCACGGCCAATAGGATCAATAGCGCCACAATCGGCCATTTGGCCGCAACCATGCTGCGCGCACCACGACCGAATTCGCGCCAAAAGCGCGAGCCGGTCTGTGGTTGAATTACATAGGCATCGGTTGGTTCGGTCATGGCCATCCTACAGTTTCACGCGCGGATCAATCCGCACATAGATCAGGTCAACAATCAGGTTTAAGGCGATGAAGATGACCGACAACACGATCACCGAAGCCTGCACCACCGGTATGTCGCGCTGGTTGATCGCATTAAACACAAGCCGGCCGATGCCGGGCCAAGAAAACACCGTCTCGATCACCACAACCCCGCCAAGCAAGAACCCGAACTCCAGCCCGATCATTGTGACAACGGGCAACCACGCGTTGCGCAGCGCGTGGTTGACCACAACTGCGCGTTCGCTGATGCCCTTGGACCGCGCGGTGCGGACGTAATCCTGCCCCAACACCTCAAGCATCGAGGACCGCACCAGCCGCGCGTTGCGCGACAGCGAATAGAACCCCACGGCAATGGCTGGCATCATCAGATGATAAATCGACGACGGCAGATTGCCAAA
>CAXNKP010000338.1:0-3569 GCA_964202815.1 Stagnihabitans sp.
GTCAGGGTGACGACAGCGCTGACCACAAACAATGTCTCGTAGCTGCCTAGTTGCGTACCCATAAACGTGATCGGCCGAACCTCCAGCGATTGCAGCAAGATGCCGGCAAGGATGGTGACGCCGCCGCCAATGATGCCGTCGGTGGCATAGGCGAGCGTCGTATAGCTCTCTTTCTTGGCGGGGGGCACATAGTTGAGAAGGTAGATGCCGCCCACAGCGATGCTGCTTTGGAACAACAGGCCGAACAGGAAAAAGATCACCCCGGCCAAAACATGCACGCCGGGCAGGCCTGGGTTGAGCAAAAGCAGGCCAAGCAGCAAGCCAACCTGCAGGATTTGAAGCGTTATGCGAATGGCGCGGGTGCCGTAGCGATCGACAAACCAGCCGGCAATCAACCCGCCGACGGTACCGCCCAACGGCACGAACGCCGCGATCAGAACCAGTTGCCCTGAACTTACTCCCATCCGTTCGCGAAAGAACAAGACAAGGAACAGATTGACCACGATATAGACAAAATACTGCGTGCCGGACGAGTAAATATAAAGCCAGAAATTGCCGTCGCCCAGCGGCGCCCGCATGGCCCGAATGGCGCTAAGACCACGTGTCGAACCCGGACGCGGGCTGCCACCCCGCAGGCCGCCGAGGCAAAAGACGCTTGCCATGCCAAACACGATGCCCACCAAAAATACCGGATAAAAGCGGCTGATGCCGGTGTGGCCGTCAAGCCAAAGCTGCACGAAGAGGGATCCTAGGAGGGCGAAGGGCAACATGATGGCCGAGGTAATGCCGCTTACACGCCCACGCACATGTTTGGGGATATATTCCTGCGACCAGGGAATAAGCGCCGTCTCAGCCAGCGTCCGGCTGATCGAATACATCACCATTGATCCAAAAAGGATCCAGAACACAAGATCTGGATGGTTCAGGACCAAGGGGGCCGCGAGCCACGGCAGGATAAAGATGTAGCGGCTGGCATAGGCTAAAGCGGTAATCTGGCGCTGCCCGTACTGCATGACCAGTGGCAAAAAGGCGATGCAGAACACCTGCGCGAAAGGGATTATCCCGCCGAGCAGGCCGATGCGGTCCTTGGGAACGCCCAACTCGGCGGCAAAAAGTGCCAGCGGCGTGTTCACCGTGCACAAAAGCGCCACCATGTTAAGGGCGTTAAAGGCGTACATATAGGGGATGCGGCGCAGCTTGTCGTAATCCGACTGCGTTGCAACCCGTGTTGGCTCTGCAGCAGCTTGCGTTGGCGACGGCATGGCCGCGCCCCCCTCTCTGCGCTAAAGCGCGATTTTATAGCCTTTGATCACATACTGGCCCTGCTCAAAGCTCCAGCACGCCGCAAGCAATTCCCCATTCTTAAGTCGTAGCAGCGACGGCTGGCCAAATTTGAGGCTGCCAAATTGCTTCTTGATGTCAGCAGAGTCACTCCCCATCGCGTCATTCTTGAACAGGTCTAACTCTTCCTCGACCTCAAAGCCACCATTGGCGATGTCAATGCGGCGGACAACCAACCCCACCGGAGCCTCGCGGTGGGCGTGTATGGTCAAAAGCTTGTCACCGCCGAGCGGCATCAGGTTTGAGGCTTGACCCTTGATCCCCGTGTCGCGGGCAGCCCCGAAAGTCTGGCCGCCATCATTCGAAAAGACGATATGGTTGTTCAAATTGACGCCCAACGCATTGTCGTAGGCCCAGAAGATCACGGCGACTTTGTCAGGGGCATATTCGCACAGCCGGGATTCCCAGGTCGAGACATGGCCGCCCGCCGCGCGGTAGAACTCTGACAACTTGCGCCAACTGTGGCCGCGATCATCGCTGGCCACGATCCAACCGGCATGCCCTGTCTTGCCCAGATGGAACGGCGCTGCGGCCCCAATGATGCGACCAGAGGCAAGCTCGATGCAGGGGCCAGAAAGTTCAAGCGGCTCGCCGTCGATGTCAAAATAGGCAGGAACCGTCCAGCTGCGCCCGCCATCGGTGGAACGACTGACCTTGTTGCGCAGCCTGAGAAGTTTGAAGGTTGTAGGGTCTACCACGGGGGCCAAGGGGGTGGGCCGCACGAAGACATAGCCGGTTGCGATCAGCGTCCCGTCGCGCAGCAAAAGCGGCTTGAAGCTTTCGGATTCCTCTGGCTTGGGTTCATGCACGTTCAGGCGAACCGGTGGCGACCAAGTGCTGCCGTTGTCGGTGCTGCGGCTGACATGCGCGCGGTTGTCGGCGGCATCGAAGGCTTGGCCGATGCTAAAGATCGCCACCAAGTCGCCATCGGCCACCTGCACGATGCCCGGAAAGGTCGCCTGCCGGCTAACCAGCAGTGGATCGGGATTTTGGTAGAGGGTGAAGTCTTCAAGACGCTGCATGCGAGGGACCCTTTATGTGAATGGATTGGACCAGTGACGGTACTGGCCCGGTGTCTTGCCCCGGCGCGTTCGGAAAGCAGCGCTGAGCGTGGCGGCATGCCCATAGCCAACGGCGGCTGCGATCTGCGCCACCGACTTGTCGGTGCCCGCCAGAAGTTCCTCGGCGTGGCTCAAACGAAGCTCGCGCAGATGCTCGCCCGCGGATGTTTTCCAAGCGGCGCGATGCAACGCGCGAAACGTGCTTTCGCTCAGGCCCAGCAGTGCGGCGACATCGGCGAGGGTGCGCATGCGATGCAGGTTCTCTGTGGCCTGCCGCCAAGCTTCGGCAAGGCGTCCACCATCCCGATTGGGTGGGGCTGCGGCGCGCGCCGCAAAACCGTCGAGCAGCGTCAGCAACAGGCGCTTGCGCCTTGGAATGTCCTCGTCCCGGCCTTCCCTTGCCAGGTGCAGCGACAATTTCAGCAGGCTTTGGATGTGTAACTCTTCGCCCACATTGGGAAGCAGAAAGCCGGGCGTGGGGATGGGTTGGGCAAGCGTAAAGTGGCAGATCGAGGCCGTCGCCAGCGTGCCGACGGTGGCACCCTGAAATAGAGTGTCGGGCAGGATGAGAACGCCTGACGGGGCGGTCAAGGCAAGTCGCACCGACAACTCGGGAAACTCGATAGAGGCGGATCCCTCGTGGATCCAAAAGAGGTCGTGGAATGGCCATTTTACCGGTCCGATCGGCATGCGGCGATTGATCCGCCCGAACCGATGGTCGCGCAGCTTGATCTCGGCGCTGTCGATGTCACGCTGCATGCGAACCCGCCAGTGCTGACAGACGGCCCCAATCGGAATTCCTAATCTCCCACCGATTAAGGGGGGTGACAGGTGGCTCTGTATGCCGCCTCATGGACCAAGGCGGCCAAGACCGTATAAGGGAGTTTCCAAGATGAGCGCTTCGATAGGCAAGCCCAGCCGGGCATCTGACCTGAAACGGGATTTTGACCGCGATGGTTTCATCGCGATCCGGCCGCTGTTCGATGCGGCGAAAATGGCTGAGATCAACCGCGAGATCGACCGCTATTTGCAAGATTGCGTGCCGCTGATGGCGCCGACCGATGTCTACTACGAAGACAAGTCGAACCGCGCGACCGTCAAGCAGATGATGTTTCTGGATCGCTACGATGCCTATTTCAGCGATTTGCTGAAGGGCAGCGCCATCCA
>CAXNKP010000339.1:0-3563 GCA_964202815.1 Stagnihabitans sp.
TGACGGGCGGCGACAACATCCATTTCGCGCTGCAGGTGGGGGCAGGCGTCCGTCTGTGCGCATCGACCCAAACGGCCGAGCGGGCCTATGCCAGCAACCAAGGGGCCGCGCAGATGCGCTTTTCTGCCAGTGTCGCGGCGGGCGCGCGATTGGATTGGTTGCCGCAGGAAACCATCCTCTACCAATCCTGCAACCTGCAACGCCGCACGGAAATTGACTTGGCCGGTACAGCGGCCTGCCTGACCTGCGAAAGCATCGTTCTGGGCCGCGCCGCGATGGGAGAGGTTCTAACCCATGCCCGCCTGCACGATCACCGCGTGATCCGCCGCGCAGGCAGACCGGTGTTTAGCGAAACATTTCTGCTGGACGACAGTGTCTTGCACCACCGCGACAGCCCCGCGTTGCTGGCAGGCGCAAACGCCCTTGGCCTTGTGGCGCTGGTGGCCCAAGGGGCCGAAGACGCCGCAGCGCCGCTTTTGGCGCAGCCCACGGTGGCGGGCGCTCAGCTTGCCGCCTCGGGCTGGGATGGCCGCTGTCTGGTGCGCGTGCTGGCCCCAGATGGGCTGACCTTGCGCAAACAAATGGCCCAAATCATCAAGACCCTGTCCGCGCGGCCCCTGCCCCGCGTGTGGTTGAGTGGAGGAACCTTATGAACCTAACCCCGCGTGAACGCGAAAAGCTGCTCATCAGCCTTGCCGCCATGGTCGCCCGTGGCCGCTTGGCCCGCGGTGTGAAGCTGAACCACCCCGAGGCGATTGCCCTGATCACCGACTTTGTCGTCGAAGGTGCGCGCGATGGCCGCATGGTGGCCGACCTGATGCAGGCGGGGGCCCATGTCATCAGCGCTGACCAATGCATGGCAGGCGTGCCCGCCATGATCCACTCCGTCCAAGTCGAAGCCACCTTTCCCGATGGCACCAAACTTGTCACCGTCCACCACCCCATCCGCTAAGAGGCCAAAGATGAAACGCCTGACCGCTGTTCTTGTAGCCCTGCCCACCCTCGCCATGGCCCATGCGGGCGACCACACAGGCCTTAGCCTGACCCATCTGTTGACCGAGCCTGACCATATGGCGCTGATCGCAGCGCTTGTGGCCGTGGTGGCGCTGGTGATTTATAAACTGCGGTCGCGCCCATGATCCCCGGAGAGGTCTTCCCCGCCCAAGGCGATATCCTCCTGAACGCTGATCGGTTAGCCATCACCCTTTTGGTCGCCAACACCGGCGACAGGCCGGTGCAAGTCGGCAGCCATTACCACTTTGCCGAAACCAACCCCGGCCTGTCTTTTGACCGCACCGCAGCCCACGGGATGCGGCTGGATATTCCCGCCGGCACCGCCGTGCGCTTTGAACCGGGCCAATCGCGAGAGGTCAACTTGGTGCCCTATGGCGGCTTGCGCAAAGTTTACGGCTTTAACGCCAAAGTGATGGGAGATCTGTGATGGCCACCCGCATTTCCCGCCCCGATTACGCCGCGATGTATGGCCCCACCACGGGCGACCGTGTGCGCTTGGGCGATACCGATATCATCATCGAGGTGGAATACGACCTGACGACTTACGGCGAAGAGGTCAAGTTTGGCGGCGGCAAGGTGATCCGCGACGGCATGGGGCAAAGCCAGATCCCACGGTCGGGCGGGGCGGTGGATACCGTCATCACCAATGCGCTGATCTTGGACCATTCGGGCATCTACAAGGCCGATGTCGGCCTGCGCGACGGGTTGATCCATGCCATCGGCAAAGCGGGCAACCCCGATACGCAAAGCGGTGTCACGATCATCATCGGCCCCTCGACCGAGGTGATCGCGGGCGAAGGCAAGATTCTCACCGCAGGCGGTTTTGACTGTCATATCCATTTCATTGCCCCTGGCCAGATCGAAGACGCGCTGCATTCGGGCATTACCACGATGCTGGGCGGCGGCACGGGGCCTGCGCACGGCACGCTGGCCACCACCTGCACGCCCGGCCCTTGGCATATGGGGCGGATGTTGCAAGCGCTTGACGCCTTTCCCATCAACTTTGGCCTGTCAGGCAAGGGCAACGCCTCGCGCCCCGAAGGGCTGGTGGAAATGGTCAAGGCGGGGGCCTGTGCCCTTAAACTGCACGAAGACTGGGGCACAACGCCTGCGGCCATCGACTGCTGCCTGACGGTGGCGGATGAGATGGATGTGCAGGTGATGATCCACACCGACACGCTCAACGAATCGGGCTTTGTGGAAAACACCATGGCGGCGATCAAAGGCCGTACCATCCACGCCTTTCACACCGAAGGTGCGGGTGGCGGCCATGCGCCGGATATTATCAAGGTCGTGGCCTCGCAGAACGTGATCCCATCATCCACCAATCCCACCATGCCCTACACAGTCAACACGCTGGAAGAGCATCTGGATATGCTGATGGTCTGCCACCATCTTGACCAATCCATCGTCGAAGATGTGGCCTTTGCCGAAAGCCGCATCCGCCGCGAAACCATCGCGGCCGAGGATATCTTGCACGACATGGGGGCCTTTTCGATCCTGTCGTCCGACAGCCAAGCCATGGGACGGGTGGGCGAAGTCATCACCCGCACATGGCAAACCGCCCATAAGATGAAGCAACAACGCGGCCGCTTACCCGAGGAAGTGGGCCAAAACGACAACGTCCGCGCCAAGCGCTATGTCGCCAAATACACCATCAACCCTGCCATCGCCCAAGGGATGAGCCGACATATCGGATCAATCGCCGTGGGCAAACGGGCCGATCTGGTGCTGTGGATACCGGCCTTCTTCGGCGCAAAGCCCGAAATGGTATTGGTGGGGGGCATGATCGCTTGTGCGCAGATGGGTGACACCAATGCCTCGATCCCCACGCCACAGCCCACCTACACCCGCCCGATGTTCGGGGCCTATGGCCGTGCTGTCGAACGCAACGCCGTGCTTTTCGTCAGCCAAGCCGCCCAAGCTGATGGATTGCGCGGCCAGTTGGGGCTGGGCAAGCAAACCTTGGCGGTGGAAAACACCCGCACCATCGCCAAGCGCGACATGGTCCACAACCATGCCACACCCTTTATCGAGGTGAACCCCGAAACCTACGAAGTCCGCGCCGATGGCGAGCTTTTAACCTGCGAGCCCGCCGCCGAACTGCCCTTGGCGCAACGATATTTTCTCTATTAACCAGCCGAACCCGTACAATTTGACTAAAATTGTCTTCATCTTGGCCCAAATACTCCATGGGGGTCCGGGGTTGTGAAACCCCCGGTCCGCCGGTGCCGCCCAGACCAACGCCGAAAGCAAAACTCATGCCCGACCTGCCCCCCGCAAAAGCGCTTCTGACAACCGCCCCTGCCGCAGTCTACGGCGCAGTGGTGCTGGGTTATGACGAACGCCTGTTGCGGCGCAAACGTTTGGTGACACAGGATGGCGAGGGCTTTGTGGTCGACCTGCCCGCCGTCACCAAC
This sequence comes from Stagnihabitans sp., assembly GCA_964202815.1. GTDB lineage: Bacteria > Pseudomonadota > Alphaproteobacteria > Rhodobacterales > Rhodobacteraceae > Stagnihabitans. The sequence goes on from CAXNKP010000339.1 coordinate 3,435, forward strand.
CTTGACGACCACTGGGGATTTGTTCTGCAAGATGGCCGCGCGATAGCCGTGGTGGCGGCTGAGGAAGCGCTGGTGGAAATCACGGGCCAAGACCTGCACCGCCTTGCGTGGCACATCGGCAACCGCCAC
>CAXNKP010000340.1:0-3553 GCA_964202815.1 Stagnihabitans sp.
GAATCCGATCGGGCAATGGCTTCTGGCTGGCCATCCCCTTGCCCACCGCAACGGCTTGCGTCAGACCAGACTGTCGGGGCTGCCATGCCGGTGGCCGCGTATGCAATACGGTACGCATCGGCTGAAGGCTGCCCTTCTGCAACGTTCAAGGCGAACAACTCCTGTTTCGCAGTAAGGCTGGAACGTTTCGAATTTTCGCTCAATCATCACCTCCAATGCCAGCACTCACTACAGATGTGATATTATTACGTTTTCTAAATCACTGCAAACACTCAGACTGGGTCCTAAGTCCATGTCTGCAATCTAACCGCCAGCAAAAAAACCAAAACTAGCGGCAACGCCATAGATAAGCGTAAAACCCAAGATGCCAGAACCCATTTCTGGTAGCTGACGCTGGCCCCGCTGAAAGATATTTACTTAACTAGCTCTGATTTTTTTCAAACGAATGGCAGAACCTGTGCTTCGGCTTCAAATCCATAGATTGACTTGACCTGTAGGTATTCTTCCAGCCCGAACACGCCCATCGACCGGCCGATGCCAGACTGTTTATAGCCGCCCATTGGGGTATGGGAATTTGTGTTGGCGCCGTTGAAACTGATGCGTCCAGCCCGCAGGCCGCAGGCAAAATCATACCCCTTCTTGCGGTCTTCGGTGAAGACATACCCGCCAAGGCCAAAAATTGAATCGTTAGCGATGTCCAGCGCTTCGTCTTCCGTCTCATAAGGCATGACAACCAGCACAGGCCCGAAGATTTCTTCACGTACCACGGTCATATCGTGGGTAACGCCCGCAAAAACCGTGGGTTTGCAGAAAAAGCCGCAATTAAAGCCGTCAACCCTGCCAAGGCCGCCGGTCACAAGATGCGCGCCCTCATCCAAGCCGATCTGGATATGGCGCTGGACGCTGCCATATTGCTGGGCGTGGACCATGGGGCCGTGGGTTGTGGCTGGATCGCGCGGATCGCCCATCTTGATCCGCCCAATTTCGTCAGCCAAATGGGTCAGCACCTCGGCCACTTGGGATGTGTGCACCAGCATCCGGCTTGGCGCATGGCAGGACTGGCCCGAATTGGAAAAGCCGCGTTGAATGTTCCAATGAGCCGCCTTTTGCAGATTGGCGTCGCGCAGAACGATGTTGGCCGATTTTCCGCCCAGTTCCAGGCACACGCGCTTGACCGTTTGGGCTGCTGCCTCGCCCACCTTGATGCCGGCGGCGGTTGATCCGGTAAATGACACCATGTCCACTTGCGGATGGCGCGACAAAGCCTCTCCCACCACCGACCCGCGCCCAATCACAAGGTTGAACACACCGGCGGGCACGCCTGCTTCATGCATCACCTCGGCCAGTGCCACGCCGCTGGCAGGTGAGGCGTCTGTGGGTTTCAGCACCATCGTGCAGCCCGCCGCGATGCCGTATATCACCTTGATGACCGAGGTTTGGATGGGCCAGTTCCACGGCGAGATCAGGGCGCAAACGCCGATAGGTTCGCGTCGCACAATCGTGTCGGCCAATTGGCGTTCAAAGGCGTAGGATGCGATCACATCGCGCGCAACCTTCATATGGCCTGCAGGACCAGCAACTTGGGCACGAAAGCTGACAGGCACGCCTACCTCTTGCGCGATCAACTGGGAAAGGTCCACCTCGCGCCGCTGATAGGCGGCGATGATGCGGTCAATCAGATCCATGCGGTCTGCCACAGAACTGCGCGAGAAGCTGGAAAAGGCGCGGCGCGCTGCCATGACGGCGCGGTCAACATCGGCTGCGCTGCCGCCAGTTGCGACAGTGGCCCAAGGCTCTTCGGTCGTGGGATCGATCAGGAGCCGCGTGCCACTTGCTTGCGGGGCGCTCCACTTACCGTCAATATAATGTGCGCCAAAGTGCAGCATTAGGGCCTCCGCTGCTGAAGATTGACTTGAATGCCGCTAGGGCAGATGTGCTGACAGCATAGGGGCCAGTTGCCAAAGGGTCGATAGACGCGAAGCTGCACAATGTGCAAAGCTGTTTGTCAGATATAACCTTGCGCTGCACCCCACTTGCAACTGGGGTTGACCTGAGCGGCCCGCGCAAAGACCTTTTGCGTTCGGGCATTCGCCTTTGATCTTACGCGTCAACACGACCGGGGCCTATGCTTTGGCCAAAGGGAACGCCATGGAAATCTATGACTACATCATCGTTGGCGCAGGGTCTTCGGGTTGTCCGGTTGCAAGGCGTCTGTCAGATGACCCGGCCAATCGCGTGCTTCTGATCGAAGCGGGACCTCAGGCCGAACGCTTTTGGGTGAACACGCCCGCTGGCATGGCCAAGCTGTATTTCAACGGCCAATTGAACTGGAACTACCAGACCGAGCCGATTGCCAAGCTGGCCGACCGTAAGATGTATTGGCCACGCGGAAAGCTTTTGGGCGGCTCTAGTGCAATCAACGGCATGATCTTCATTCGCGGCGACAGGGCGGATTTTGACAGCTGGCGCGATCTGGGCAACGCCGGCTGGGGCTATGACGATGTTCTGCCCCATTTCCGCGCGATGGAGCATTTTGAGCGCCGCTCTGACCCGTGGCGCGGGCAAGGCGGCCCGCTTTGGGTGAGCGATCCGGTGGTCAAATCGCCCTCAAGTTACGATTTCATCGAAGCGGCCGCGCGGTTGGGGCATGAGCGGCTAGAGGATATGAACGGTGCTGTGCATGACGGCGTGGGGTTCATGCAGCACACCATCAAAGGCGGGCGGAGGCACTCGGCCTTTACCGCCTTCATCAAGCCTGTGCTGGGGAGGCCTAATCTGACGGTGCTGACAGATACCCGCGTCGCCAGGGTGCTGTTTGACGGCCGCATTACCACGGGTGTTGAAGTGATCACAGGGGGTGCGCGCCGATTGATTGGCGCCGCGCGCGAGGTGATCTTATCAGGCGGGGCACTGAATACGCCGCAAGTGCTGATGCTGTCAGGCATCGGTCCGGCGGCGGAACTGGCGCGGCACGAGATTGAACTTGTCCTGGACAGCCCCAGTGTCGGGCAGAACCTGCAAGACCATTTTTATATGCACACCGGCTGGCGCGCCACCGCGAGCAGTTCCTACAACGCGAACCTGTCGGGCCTGCGCAAGTATTGGGAGGGGTTTCGCTATCTGATGACACGGCGCGGGTATCTTGCCCTAGGGTCCAGCCAAGTCGCGGCCTTTGTGAAGAGTCGACCAGAAGAGCCGATTTCCGACCTGCAAATCAGCTTCCGACCTATGACCTTTCAGTATTTTCCTAATGGCACGGTGCGGGTTGAACGCCAGCCTGGCATGGGGGTTTCCGTCTATCAGCTAAGGCCCCACAGCACTGGGCAAGTCACCCTGCGCTCGCCCGACCCGATGGACAAAATGCGCGCCGCACCGAACTTTCTGACCGACGCAGGTGATGTGGCGGCGATGATCAGCGGCATCAAACAAATCCGCCAAATCATGGGAACCGAGCCGATCAAATCGCGCGTGGTGGCCGAAGAGGTGCCGGGGCCTGCGGTGACGTCAGATGACGACATCTACCGCTTCATGGAGCAGAACGGCAATTCCGCCC
>CAXNKP010000341.1:0-3550 GCA_964202815.1 Stagnihabitans sp.
GAAAAGATTGTGATCTGCGGCCCCTCAGGGTCGGGAAAATCCACCTTGATCCGCTGCATCAACCGGCTGGAAGAGCATCAGTCAGGCCAGATCATCGTGGATGGCACGGAACTGACCTCTGATCTGAAAAACATCGACAAGGTGCGTTCGGAAGTGGGCATGGTCTTTCAACAGTTCAACCTTTTCCCCCATCTGACCATTCTGCAAAACCTCACCCTTGCCCCGATGTCTGTGCGCAAAGTGCCAAAGGCTGAGGCCGAAGAAACGGCGATGTATTTCCTGACCAAGGTCAAAATCCCCGAACAGGCGCAAAAATATCCCAGCCAATTGTCCGGCGGCCAGCAGCAACGCGTGGCCATCGCCCGCTCACTGTGCATGAAACCGCGCATCATGCTGTTTGATGAGCCGACGTCCGCCCTTGACCCCGAGATGATCAAAGAGGTGCTGGATACCATGATAGATCTGGCCAAAGAAGGCATGACGATGCTGTGCGTCACCCACGAGATGGGCTTTGCCCAAGCGGTCGCAGATCGGGTTATTTTCATGGATCAAGGCCAGATTGTCGAACAGGCTGATCCTAAGACGTTCTTTACCCAGCCAAAGTCTGACCGGACCAAGCTATTTTTAAGCCAAATTCTGGGCCACTAAGTGGGCAAAAGGCTTGGATGGGCGACGTCGCCCATCCGAAAGTGCCTTAAGCTAGGATTTCGGCCGGAACGACAAAGTCCACTGCCGTGGCGCCGCCAAAGCTGACATCTTCCCAGCGATCCGCGATAAAGTCGCAGACCAGCGTGGCACCGGTGGGATAGCGGGCGAAGTCGTCGTGCAGGGGGGCATGGGCCACCAAGCGAGCCGCAAATTCGGAAATGCCTGGATTGTGCCCGATTATCATCACACAATCTTGGGTTGCATGGCGCAGCACCGCCAGCATCACATCGGGCCCTGCATGATAAAGAGCCGGCTTGAGATTCAAAACCGACGTTCCGGGCAGTGCGGGGGCTAGGCCTACCCATGTGCCTTGCGTGCGCAGTGCATCTGAACACAGCACTTCGGCGGGCAGGTAGCCGCGCGATGCAAGCCACGTGCCTAACTCTGCCGCGGCAGCCTTGCCACGTTCGTTTAAGGGGCGGGCATGGTCGGGGGTCGCTGGATCGTCCCAGCTGGACTTGGCATGGCGTGTCAGGATTAGACGCTTCATGGGTGGAAATGCCTCATATGATAGGCGGACTGAGACGCTATCCTTGCATAGCCTGCCCCTGCGGGGCAAGGCCTGCGCACAAGACATCCACCTGTCAGGCAGTCTGCGCCTTCGGGCTGATCCAGATGGGCATGGCAACGCGGCACATCATAGCCAGCCCCCGTCAAGGCCGCTGCGGGGCAAGCGGTCAGACAGGGCTTGGCACAGGCCATACACGGCTGCACCGCTGGCGCGGGAAAGGGGAGCGCGCGCGGCAGCGCCAAGGCCCCGCGAAAGCTGACCATCAGGCCCTGTGTGGCATGAACCAACAGCTTGACGGGGCTGTCCCAGACCCGACCCGTGCGCAGGGCCCAAGAATAGAACGGTTGATAGGGTTGCCCGCCAAAGGGAAACAGCGCCTTGCCCCCAAGATCACAGGCAATGCGGCCAATCACCCGGCGCGACCAGCGATCCACTGGGTTTGGCCCGCTCCATTCGGGCTGGGCTTGCAAATGGGGCCAAAAACCCGGCTCTTTCGGCCCGATCATCAAAAGCGTGCGCGTTCCTGCGGGCAAGCCCGCCTCATCATTTTCTACCGCAAATCCGCCCAGAACCTCAAGAAAATGGGGGTCAAAGGCGGCTTGAACCTTAGCGCCCTCGTCCATCAGCGCCGCACACGCGGCTTGACGCGCGGCTCAGTAGACCGGATCTGGCTACCCGCGCCGTGATCGGTGAAAAGTTCCAGCAGCGCGGCATTGGGCAGACGGCCGTCAAGGATCGTCACAGCCCGCACGCCCTGCTCCAACGCCATCAGGGCAGTTTCCGTCTTGGGGATCATGCCACCCGCAATTGTGCCATCAGCAATCATGGCGCGGATTTCATCGGGGGTGATGTTGGTCATCACCTCTCCGGCGGCATTTTTTACGCCGGCGACATCTGTCAACAACAGCAAGCGGTCGGCCTGCAAAGCACCGGCAATAGCCCCCGCCGCCGTATCACCGTTGACGTTGAAGGTTTCATTATCCGCCATTCCTGTTGCCACCGGGGCCACGACCGGAATGATCCCCGCTTTGTAAAGATCGCGCAGCACCTGCACATTCATTTCCACCGGCCGCCCGACATAGCCAAGTTCAGGGTCGTCAGCCACGCAGACCATCAGGTCGTCGTCCTTACCCGATATGCCAACAGCCCGCCCGCCGGCATCCATAATCGCCTGCACGATGCGCTTGTTGACCAACCCCGACAGGATCATTTCTACCACCTGCACCGTGGCCTTGTCGGTCACCCGCTTGCCACGGACAAATTCGGATTTGATACCCAGTTTGGTCAGCATGTCGTTGATCATCGGCCCGCCACCATGCACAACCACTGGGTTGACCCCCACCTGGCGCATCAAAACGATGTCACGGGCAAACTCCGCCATGGCGGCATCATCGCCCATGGCATTACCGCCAAATTTCACCACCACCACCGCCCCCGAAAAGCGCAAGAGGTGGGGCAAGGTTTCCGACAAAAGGCGGGCGGTGGTAAGGGCTTCTTCGCGGCTGACGGTTTGGGGTTTCATCTGCATCTCCGAGGGTTCAACTCTCAATTACGGCAGAAGCACGCGCCTGCCAAGCACCTTGCCCTTTGTCACGGCTTGGCTAGTATAAGGGTTATGACATATCAAAAAACCATCGTCCTGACGGGTGCCTCTCGCGGCATTGGTCACGCAACTGTGAAACGCTTTTCAGCGGAAGGCTGGCGTGTGCTGACCTGCTCGCGCCAACCCTTTGATCAGCGCTGCCCTTGGCCAGGAGGTGAAGAGAATCACATCCAGATTGACCTCGCCAGCCCTGACAAAACCATCGCAGCCCTTGAACTGATCAAGGCTAAGCTCAATGGCAGGCTGGATGCGCTTGTGAACAACGCCGGCATCAGCCCCAAAGGGCCAAGCGGCGCGCGCCTGTCGACGCTCACAACAGATTTGCGCACATGGGGGCAGGTGTTCCATGTGAATTTCTTCGCATCCATCGTCTTGGCGCGGGGTTTGATGCACGAATTGTCAGCGGCTAAAGGATCGGTGGTGAATGTCACCTCGATCGCTGGCAGCAGGGTGCATCCATTTGCCGGGGCTGCCTATTCCACGTCAAAAGCGGCTTTGGCGGCTTTGACTCGCGAGATGGCCCATGATTTCGGCCCCTTGGGTGTGCGCGTAAATGCCATAGCACCGGGTGAAATTGAAACAGCTATTCTGTCGCCCGGCACCGACAAGATCGTGGAGAAACTGCCGATGAACCGATTGGGGCAACCGCGCGAAGTTGCGGATGCAATTTGGTTTTTGTGTTCGGATCAGTCGAGTTACATTTCTGGGTCTGAACTGCAGGTCAACGG
>CAXNKP010000342.1:0-3550 GCA_964202815.1 Stagnihabitans sp.
CAGGGGGTCGTCGGCCACGGGGTTGGTGACCACAACGCGCGGTTCGTGCAGCCAAACACGGCCCTCAGCCGCCCCTTCTTGGCCCGTTGTGCCGCGAAACAGCATGGGTTGGCGGTGCAGCGCTAAGCCTGCATCGTTGCCAAACGCCCCCAGTTCCGCCATCTCGGCCAGCACCATGGCGACAACTTCGATGGCGTCAATGTCATCGACCCCGTAGGTGCGCGCGGCTTTCGATTGCAACACCAAAACGCCCAGTTTTTCGCCCACCCGTTGGATCGGCACACCAAGAAAGGACGAGTAAATCTCTTCCCCCGTTTCCGGCATGAATCGAAAGCCCTTTTCGGCGGGGGCGTTGGCGGTGTTGACCGGCTGGCCCAAACGCGCCACGCGGCCCACCAGCCCCTCGCCCAGTTTCATGCGGGTTTTGTGGACGGCTTCCTTCTTCAAGCCCTCTGTTGCGCACAACTCCAGCGTTTCGGCATCGCGAAACAGGTAGATCGAGCAAACCTCTGTCCCCATCGAGTCGGCGATGATATGGGTGATGCGGTCCAGCCGGTCTTGGCCCTTGGCGGGCGTGCTGAGCACATCGCGCAAGCGGCGCAAAAGCTTTCGACTGTCGCTTTCACTGCGTTCGGGCATGGCTGACCTTTGGTTTGCCGTCTTGGCTTAAGCTATAAGCGCATTGTTCGCGCAAAGGGAATGCCGATTATAAAATTGGCCCTTTCGGCGGATTTAAACCGCCAAAAGGGCTGTATTTGCGGGATTTTCAGGCTGTTTGGGTGACAGCCATCGCGAACAGGTCAGGCACCACCCTTGACATCGCCGCGGTGATGCCAAGCCACCACGGCGGCCAGCGCAAAGGCCAAAACATCAAAGGGCAGCACTTTTAGGAAATAAGCATAGCCATCGACCTGAAAATTGGTGATCGTCGACACGGTCATGATGATCGCCGCAGCCAGCGCGCCCCAAAACCGCGTGGCAGGCACCAAGACCAGCAGCGCAATCAGGATATTCAGCAGATTGGCCGTGGTATTGACCCAATCTGCCAATGGTTGTGCTGTATCGGGGCTGCCCGAACCCAAGGCGCACAGCACTTGTGTGGCGGCTGTGGCAATCGTCAATATCCAAAAGACTCCGCGCAGGGTGGTGCTGTCTTGGCGCATGACGGGAGTGGGTTGAAAAAAACGCTTCATGGCAAAATTCCATTAAAATTAAATCGGACAGGGGGCCTGTTTTGGCCCCCTGTCTTATCACAAGTTTACTTTTCGACAGGCCAAAGCTGGCCGCGGATGTCGCCAAAAAAGTTCTGGTTTTTGGTGTGAAGGTTGAAATACAACTCTCCCTCTGCCGCGATTGTGGCAAGGCCCGCAACGGTCACCATTTTGGCCGCCAAATCGCCGCGATTGATGCCGCACCCCATAGTCACGCCCCCAACAATGCCATGGGCATGGTCAAGCACGGCGGTGATGTCTTTGTTGGTGATTTCAACCGAAAGCTCGCCATCGGCCAAGCCCTCTTGCAGGTTCACATTGTTGGAAAAATCCACAATGATCGGGCCCAATTCCCCCGGCCTGCCGCAGTGAATGTGAAACATCGTCACATCTTCGACCTTCACATCGGATATTTTGACATGGGCATAGGCGCGGCTGAGATCATTGGTAAAGGCCAAAGTGCCATGGCCGCGATCAGGACGGTCGGCGCGCGCCACCGGCGTTCCGGTGGAGCGGAACACTTTCGGGATCATAGCGGGGGTGTCTTCTTCCTCGCCGCCTTCTTGATGGGGGGTCAACCAGGCTTGATAGACTTTTCCGATTTTTAGGCCTGAGGCGGGGTCAAGCTTCATGCCGTCGCGCGGCGGCACTTCTTGGGCAAGCGCGGCGGTGGTGAGAAGCATTAGGGTGGAAACAAGAAGGGGCAAACGCATATGGACCTCTGCGGTGTGGGGCTATTGGGTGTCAGTTAAAAGTCATCCGAATTTTTGATTCGAACCATAATATCACCTATGGGGTTACCCTACAGTCAAACAAAAAAAATGAACATTTGCGTCATCTCAAAATGGGTGCGGTCAAAGCAATTTTTCGCAGAAAAATTTGGCGCGATGATCGCCGCGCGGCGAGATAAACCCCCTTTAGGATTTTTCCAATGCAAACGCATCATGCAGCGCCTGAACCGCCAGTTCCATATATTTGCGGTCAATCAGGACCGAGATTTTGATCTCGGAAGTTGCGATCACTTTGATGTTCACATTCTCTGCCGCAAGTGAGGCGAACATTTTCGCAGCCACCCCAGCATGGCTGCGCATGCCAATGCCCACCACCGACACTTTGGACACATCGCTGTCGGTGATCAGTTGCGCATAGGCGAATTCACCAGCGGCTTGGGCGTCTTCGATGGCCTTTTTCGCGCGCAAAACCTGATTGGTCGGGCAGGAAAAGGTCATGTCGGTATAGGCGCGCTTGTCGGTCGGATCGTCATGTTCCGAGATATTCTGTACGATCATGTCGACATTCACCCCCGCATCGGCCAAGGGGCCGAATATAGCGGCCGCAATGCCCGGGCGGTCTTCAACCCGCACCAGCGTCATTTTCGCTTCATCGCGGCTAAAGGCCACGCCAGAGACGACTTTCGATTCCATGATTTCATCCTCGTCGCAGACCAAAGTTCCAGAAGTCTCGTCGGTATCCTCAAACGAGGATAACACCCGCAGCCGCACCTTATAGCGCATCGCCAGTTCGACTGAGCGGGTTTGCAGCACCTTAGCCCCCAGCGAGGCCAGTTCCAGCATCTCTTCAAAGGCGATCTTGTCCAGCTTGCGCGCCTTTTGCGATACGCGCGGGTCGGTGGTGTAAACCCCGTCGACATCGGTGTAGATATCGCAGCGTTCGGCGGTAAAGGCTGCAGCAAAGGCCACGGCCGTGGTATCAGACCCGCCGCGCCCCAGCGTCGTGATGCGTCCTTCGGGCGAGACACCCTGAAACCCCGCCACAACCGCCACCTTAAAGCCGCGCGCAAAGCTGGCATCAATATTGGCCCGAGGGATCGATTCAAACCGCGCCGAGGCATGGGCCGATGTGGTGTTGATCGGCACCTGCCAACCCTGCCACGACCGCGCAGACACGCCCATTTCCTGCAAGCGCAGCGCCATCAGCCCTGCCGTGACATTCTCACCGCTTGCCACCACCGCGTCATATTCGCGCGCATCGTGAAGCTTCGAGGTGCCTTCAACCCAGCCCACCAGTTCATTGGTCTTGCCCGACATAGCCGAGACGATGACGATCACGTCATAGCCCCGCGCCACTTCGGCTTGCACTTTCTTGGCGGCATTCTCGATCCGCGACAGATCCGCGACCGAGGTTCCCCCGAATTTCATCACCAGAACTGGCATCTTTACGCCCTGCATCGGCCAAAATCGGCTGCTTCATAGCATAAGCCGGGGCAGGGGCAAGCGGTGGGGCTTAAAGCGCGCGCCAGCCGATGTCGCTGCGGCAAAAGCCTTCGGGCCAATCCAGATGATCTACCATCGCATAAGCACGGTTGCGCGCCTCTTCCA
>CAXNKP010000343.1:0-3544 GCA_964202815.1 Stagnihabitans sp.
TTTTTGAAATTTCTGTGAAATACAGTCAAGCATCAGAACGAAAGTGTTACGCAAAATTGTCGCGCCTGTCACAAATGTGGCGACATATCGTTACACTGCGTTTCTAACACAGAAGGCATGTCGCGTTCTGCGACGATAGCCATGCTCAGGAGACTTCATGCGCATTTCGACCTTTGCCGCCGCAGCCGTTGCTGCCGCTTTGACCCTGCCGGTCGCTGCTTTCGCCCGCGACCAGATCATGATGACCGGTTCGTCGACCGTTCTACCCTTCGCAAACATCGCGGCGGAATCCTTCGGCCAGAACACCAACTTCAAGACCCCCGTCGTTGAAGGCGGCGGTACCGGCGCTGGCATCGCAAAGTTCTGCGAAAGCGCTGACGAAAACTCGGTCGACATCGCCAATGCATCGCGCAAGATGAAGTCCGGCGAAAAAGCGACTTGCACCAAGAATGGCGTGAAAAATGTGAAAGAAGTGCGCATCGGCTACGATGGCATCGTTTTCGCGTCTGACATCAACGGCGCATCCTTCGAATTCACCCCGTCTGATTGGTTCCAAGCCTTGGCGGCCGAAGTCGTGGTGGACGGCCAGCTTGTGCCGAACCCCCACACCAAGTGGTCGGAAGTTGACGCAAAGCTTCCCGATCAGGAAATCTTGGCTCTCATCCCGGGTTCCAAGCATGGCACACGCGAAGTATTCGACTTGAACGTCATCACCAAGGGCTGCAAGAATTTTGGCGACGACAAGGCGTTTAAAGCACGTGACGGGAAAAGCGATGCCTGCATCGCTCTGCGTACCGATGGCCGCGTTGTGGAAATTGACGGCGACTACACTGAAACTCTGTCGCGTCTGAAGGCAAACCCGACGGCCGTGGGCGTGTTTGGTCTGTCCTTCTACGAAAACAACATGGATACGCTGAAAGTTGCTCCCTTCCAGGGCGTTGTCCCCAGCAAAGAAACGATCGCAGATGGTCAATACCGCGTGTCGCGCCCACTGTTTATTTATGTGAAGACCCAGCACATCGGTGTGGTTCCCGGCCTGCAAGAGTTCGTCCAGTTCTTCGTGTCCGATGACATGGCTGGCGCTGGCGGCTCGTTGGATGAAGCAGGTTTGGTGGTTGACAAAGACTTGGCTTCGACCCAAGCCGCTTGGCAGTAAGCCTAAGCTTCTAACGACCAAGGCTCGGTGGCGATGTCACCGGGCCTTTTGTTTTGACGGGCTTAAGCCTCGCCTTGCTGCCCAAGTTGTGCCAAATAGGCCCGGACCGAGGTGACGATATGGGCAAAGCGGTCGCCACCCAGATTGACCCCGCCATACCAGCGCGTCACAACGACGATATGGCCCCGCAGGTCTGCGCGCTCGATCATGCGGGCAATCACGGCCCCTGCCCCGTTTTCGCCGTCATCGTCCTTAATCTGGCTGCCATCGGCCAGCACCGCCGCCCAAGAGTTATGCGTGGCCTTGGCGAATTTCTTTTCGGTTTTCAGGGCTGCGATAAAGGCCGTGCAGTCTGCGGCAACCGCAACACGCCCGCCAGAGACCGCATAGCGGCTGCCCCGGTCGCGCACAGTGTCAAGAATTTTCAACATGACCGAATCGTAGCGCCTCTGACACGCGAAGGCCAGATCGCGTGCGCGACTTAGGGCTGCAACGCCTCGATCCGGTCTTTGGTGTCGCAAAACACAGGCCGGGTTTGGGCATTTGAGGTCATCGCAAGATAAGCCGTGCAGCACCGAACTTCGCCGCAGACCTTGCTGTTGTCGATATTCCGCTGCGCCTAACCCTGTCTCTGCGGCAAGTGCCGGATCTGGCCTCAGCCTTCAAACTGCCCGCAGTCTTCAAACTGCCCGACAGCTGCTATCGCCGTATCTAGCGGCTCGGGCTTTTTCGAAAAGGCGTCAATCCGTCAGCGGAGCATGGCTTTGCAAAAGCCTGATCCGGCAGTGCCAATCTTGCAGAAAGTTCGGCGCGCAAGTCGTCAGGCCGCACGCGCAGGGCCGATTGAGCCAAGGCCGGGTCGCGGGCGTGTTTTGCCACTCCGCCCAGAAATGCGGCCAGATAGCGCTGCGTCGCAGCGTCAGGGTCACCGTCCATCACACGGGCGGCATAGGCCAGATCGTCGCGCAACGCCAAAGGGTCGGGTTGCAGCGCCATATCACGCAGGCTTGGATTCATCGCGATGTCGTTCGGCAACAGCGTCAGCAGCGTGTCTTGCAGCGTGGCAAAGCTTTCCACGGGCTTGTCCAAGTACCCATCCGCCCCTGCGGCCATCGCACAATGCCGCCCGGCTCCATCCCCCGACAATCCCAAAACCAAGGGGCGCGGCCCGTCGTTGCACAGCCCGCTTTTGGACAGGGCGCGAATCAGCTCTTCCCCGCGCCCATCGGGCAGGCCAAGGTCCACAAACACCACATCTGGCTGAAAAAACCGCAGATACAGGCCCGCCACCCGCAAGGATTCGGCCCGGCGCACCTGCGCACCCAGCCTGCGGCACATCAACCGCAACGCCTCGCTGGCAAGGCGGCTGTCTTCCACGACCAGCACCGTCACACCGCACAGCGGCAGATGTTCCCCAGGCTGCGGGAGAAGGGTCATCGACAGGGTGAAACGGTCGGGCATGGCTGTTCCCATCTTCTTCAGGCGCAGTTCAGCACAGCTTTGTTAAGACAAGGTTGACCGCTCTGGACGGGCAGGCCATCTGCCGCCATAACCGCCAAAACATCGGAGCTTGCCATGATCGGTCGTCTGAACCATGTCGCCATCGCCGTCCCTGACCTTGCGGCGGCATCGCTGCTGTATCAGGGCACATTGGGGGCCGTTGTAGACCCCCCGCAGGACGCGCCTGACCACGGCGTGACCGTGGTCTTCATCACCCTGCCCAACACCAAGATCGAGCTTTTGGCCCCCTTGGGCGATGCCTCTCCCATCGCGGGGTTTTTGGCCAAGAATCCTGCAGGCGGTATACATCACATCTGCTATGAGGTGGCCGACATCCTCGCCGCCCGCGATCAGCTAAAATCCCAAGGCGCACGCGTTTTGGGAGAGCCTAAGATCGGCGCCCATGGCAAACCTGTGCTGTTCTTGCATCCCAAAGACTTTACCGGCACCTTGATTGAACTGGAACAAGCATGACGATCACCGGCGCTCTGATTCTGTTTTCGGTCACTTGGTTTGTGGTATTCCTATGCATATTGCCCATGCGGCAAATCTCGCAGGCTGAGGCCGGGCAGATCGTGCCGGGCAGCGCCGCTTCGGCCCCGGTGGATCCCCAAATTGGCCGCAAGGCTTGGATCACCACGTTGATAACTTTGATCTTGTGGTTGATTATGTGCGGGGTGATCCTGTCAGGCTGGATCAGCATCCGCGATACGGATGTGTTCCACCTGCTCAAACGGGTCTAACCGGGGCCTAAGCAGAGATTCGTTGGTTGACCAACGGATTTGGTTTCCGTTCGAGGTTCAGGGCCTCGACGGCGTGGTGGATGGCCTGGTCTAGGACGTCTGTGTCGGTGAAGGTCTGATGGGCGAGGTAATGGGCTTTGAGGTC
>CAXNKP010000344.1:0-3542 GCA_964202815.1 Stagnihabitans sp.
AACGCCCCTCAACCACAGCTGCAAAGGTGTGTAATAACGGGTATTTGATCTGCGCCAGACGTATCAGACCCCCTTTTCGGATTGAGCGATTCAGGTCCATTTGTTAACCGTATGCCGTGGCTTGGATCCGCATCATCCTTTTGAGAACAATTGCTTTGGTCTTGGCCATGTCGCTCGGACTTGCGGGAATTGCGTCTGCGTCTGTCAACCATGCATCGCACTGTTTGCCGGCGACGGAACGAGCAGACGCCGACTATGTGACGTTTGATATTAAAAAGAATGATGGCAAGCATAGTCACGTTGTCGCCGAGGTCGAAACGACGAATTTAGGCGCCACAGACTGCATGCCTCATTACTGTTCGGTGGTTTTGAACGGGCTTGTTGGTTCCGGCTTTGAAAGCCAATCGGCAATTCTGATCGTTGTGCCTGAACCAGAAAATTTGCGCGCAATGGCGCGCGTACTTGGGTTATACCGCCCCCCAAGCGTCTGATCCTGCCACGACGTCTCTACGTCTGACCTGAGCTTCAAATGTACGCCAAGTCAACGTCGTTTTATGAATAAAATCAGGAACATAAATGAAAAACCTCACCTTCGTGGCTGCGTTGCCGCTGGCGATTGCCGGCTGTGCTCAAACCCTCCCGACCGGGTCGGTCATAAATTTCGCGGTTGCAGACCCTGCGGTTGCGACCGGCGCCATTTCCATGCCTTCTTTCATAACTGGATTCGAGCCACGCATCGCGACAGGCCCGGCAGCTTGGCGGGACTTGAACGATGCGCAGGCAACCTTTGCCGGCGGTACAGACTGATGCGAGGGACATTCATTACGACGATCAGCCTGACAGGTGTTTTGTTGGTGTCAGCTTGCGCAACACCTGACCAGTTGGCGAAACTCAGCAATCCTCGGACGGGTTTCGATACAGTCGCAAGTACGGCTGCCGCAGCGACAGGCAAGGAAACTGTCTGGATACAAAGCAGCGCCGAGGCTGCTGCCAATGCACAACGCGTTCAGGCGTTAGTGTACCAAAAAACCATCAGCGCCGATACGGCTGTGCAGGTCGCGCTTTTGAACAACAAGGGCTTGCAGGCGGCCTATGCCGAACTTGGGCTTTCATCCGCAGATGTCTGGCAGCAAACTCTGCAACCCAACCCGACGGTCTCGGTCGGGGTGTTTGGGATCGGTAAGGAAGGGTTTGATCGTTTTGGCGGATATGGCGCGATTGAAGGCATGATCGCCAACAACATCCTGTCGCTGGTGACGCGCAACAAGCGGCTCGGGATCGCCGATATTCACTTCCGACAGGCGCAAC
This sequence comes from Stagnihabitans sp., assembly GCA_964202815.1. Classification (GTDB taxonomy): domain Bacteria; phylum Pseudomonadota; class Alphaproteobacteria; order Rhodobacterales; family Rhodobacteraceae; genus Stagnihabitans. Next base: position 1,309 of record CAXNKP010000344.1, read on the forward strand.
TGGTTGCCGCCGAAGCAACGCTGCGGGTGGCGACGGAAACCCGACGGGCGTGGGTCGAAGCGGTTGCGGCCTTTGAGGCGGCGGGCTTGATTGCTCAGGCCCAAGGCACCGCGAATGCGGCGTCAGAATTGGCCGCGCGTCTGGGTGAAGTGGGGTCGCTCAACAAGGCCGATCAGGCCCGCGAACACGCGTTTTACGCCGAACTGACCGGACAACGCGCGCAAGCCAAACTGGCGGCGGAACTCGCCAAGGAGGCGCTGACGCGGCAGCTTGGGCTGTGGGGGGCGGTGTGGAGTATTATGTGCCCAATGCCCTGCCGGAACTGCCAAGCGGCGTTGCCGCGCGGCCAAAGATCGAAGCTGAAGCGCTTGGGCGCCGGGTGGATCTGGCAATCGCCAAGCTGGAACTTGAAGCTGGCGCACAGGAAAATGGCCTGACCGATGCGACCCGCTATGTCACGGATCTGGAGATCATCGCAGGCTTCGATGCTGACCGTGAAGTGAGTGGTAATGAGGTTTTTACCACAACCACGCAGCAAGTCGAAGTCGAGTTCGACGTCCCGATTTTCGACAGCGGCAAGGCCCGAAAACGCAAAGCGGAGACGGCCTATATGCGCGCGGCCAATGAACTTGCGCAAATGGCTGTGAACGTTCGGTCCGAGGCAAGGTCTGCCTACCTTGCTTATACGGCAAGCCACCAGATTGCCCGTCATTACCGCGATGCCGTGCTGCCGCTCCGGCGCACAATCGAGGAGGAAGGCTTGCTCAGCTATAACGGCATGATCACCAACACGTTCGAATTGTTGGCCGACACGCGGTCGCGGCTGAACAGCAATCTAGAGGAAGTCAACGCGCGGCGGGATTTCTGGCTAGCTGACGCGAACATGGTGGCGGCCGTCTATGGCGGCGGGGTTGCCGCCGGTGGTGGTAGAGAAAGTGGCGGAGGTGTCGCCGACGAAGGCGGCGCCGGACATTGATCACAGGAGCAAATGCAATGAACAGACGTCAAATACTCGGCGCCGGTGCCGCGCTTATCTCGACCGGGGCCTGGGCGCAGACCACAAATGTGGGGCTGCCCGAAGCGCCGTTGATGGACACACCCAAAACCCAGCTACCGCTGCGCCCGTCAACCGGGCCGGACTATAATCCGGTGGTCACCCTGAACGGCTGGTCGCTACCCTGGCGGATGAACGGCCATGTCGAGGAATTCCACCTGATCGCCGAACCCGTCGAGCGCGAGTTGGCAGAGGGCATGACCGCCTATCTGTGGGGCTACAACGGCCAGTCGATCGGACCTACCATTGAAGCCGTGGAAGGCGATCGGGTTCGCATCTTCGTCACGAACCGCCTGCCAGAGCATACGTCCGTTCATTGGCACGGGCTTATCCTGCCATCGGGGATGGACGGAGTCAGTGGCCTTAGCCACCCCGGCATCCCGCCCGGCAAGACCTTTGTCTATGAGTTTGATCTCGTGAAAAGCGGCACCTTCATGTACCACCCACACGCCGATGAGATGGTGCAGATGGCTATGGGGATGATGGGGATGTTCATCGTCCACCCGCGCGATCCCGCCTTCATGCCGGTTGATCGGGACTTTGTGTTCCTGCTGAATGCCTATGACATTGATCCCGGCACCTATGTGCCGCGCGTCATGACTATGACGGACATGAACTTGTGGACTTGGAACAGCCGAGTGTTCCCCGGCATCGACCCGCTTGTCGTCAACCAGGGGGACCGGGTCCGGGTGCGTGTCGGCAACCTGACGATGACCAACCACCCGATCCACATGCACGGCTATGACTTCAAGGTCACCTGCACCGATGGCGGCTGGGTTCAACCAACAGCTCAGTGGCCCGAAGTGTCGATCGACATCCCCGTCGGTGCGATGCGGGCCTTCGAGTTTGATGCGGTGCATCTGGGGGACTGGGCCATCCATTGCCACAAGTCGCACCATACTGTGAAAGCGATGGGTCACGACGTGCCCACGTTCATCGGCGTAGACAAGCGCAAGCTCACCGGCATGATCCGCGATCATCAACCAGAATACATGCCGATGGGCACGGCCGGAATGGCTGATATGGGCGAAATCAGGGGAATCGCGCTTAAAGTTTGACAGCGCGTAAGATTTCGATTCTTGGAGCTTCATCACATGATGGAGTTTCGAGATGCCTACATTAGTCAGTTATTTCAATGACAAGGATGATCCTCGTGGGGGCAACGCGCCTCGTCACAAAT
>CAXNKP010000345.1:0-3536 GCA_964202815.1 Stagnihabitans sp.
AAACACGCTCCACCGGCTGGCCTGGTCGATCCGGGCCGCTTGGTAATAGGCCTGCGGAATAGATTGCAAACCCGCATAACACAGCAAAGCCACAAGTGAGGTCCAGTGCCAGACATCCATCACGATGATGGTGATCCATGCATCCAAAGCGTCGTTGGTGTAGTTGTAATCAACCCCCATGCTTGCCAAACCATGCCCCAAAAGGCCAATGTCCACGCGGCCAAAGATCTGCCAGATGGTGCCCACAACGTTGAAGGGAATAAGCAAGGGCAAGGCCATCAAGACCAGACAGAGGCTGGCCCAAAAGCCCTTTTTGGGCATGTTCAGCGCGATAAAGATGCCCAAGGGCACCTCGATTGCCAAGATGATGGCCGAAAACATCGCCTGCCGACCCAAGGCGCTGTGCATCCGTTCTGAGGCAATCATATCCTCAAACCAGCCAAGGCCGTTCCAGAAGAACTCGTTCTCGCCAAAGGTATCGTTGACCGAATAATTGACCACGGTCATCAGGGGGATCACGGCCGAGAAGGCCACAATCACCAAGACGGGCAGCACCAAGAACCACGCCTTGTTGTTTTGCGTCTTTTCCATCACGCGGCCCCCCCGGTTAGGGCTGCAACGCGCCAGTCATCGGCAAAGACGTTGATCTTGTCAGGCGCAAAGACCACGCGGGTCATATCGGCGCCGATCACCATCCCCTCGGGGGCGATCATATTGAAGGCTTGGCCGAACAGCTCGGCGCGCAGGATGCGGTGGCGTCCCACGTCTTCCACACGGCGCAGCGTGACGGGCAGGCCTGCGCCGCTGGTCAGGCTGCAATACTCTGGCCGAATGCCGATCTGGCTGCGCCCTGCCACGGGCGCGTAGCTGGCCCCCAAGGCCACTTCGCAGCCGTGCAGATGGGCGCGGTTGCCCGTGACACGCGCCTCTAGCAGGTTCATGCCGGGCGAGCCTATGAAATAGCCTACGAACGTATGGGCCGGGGTTTCAAACAGCTCTTCAGGCGTGCCGATTTGCACCACGCGGCCGTCATACATCACCACCACTTTGTCGGCAAAGGTCAGCGCCTCGGTCTGGTCATGGGTGACGTAGATCATCGTATGGCCAAGCTGGCGGTGCAATTGCTTGAGTTGGGTGCGCAACTCCCATTTCATATGGGGGTCGATCACGGTCAGGGGTTCGTCAAACAAAATGGCGTTGACGTCCTCGCGCACCATACCGCGCCCAAGGCTGATCTTTTGCTTGGCATCCGCCGTAAGACCCCGCGCTTTGCGGTTGAGGCGGTCTTCCATGCCGATCATCTGGGCAATATGGGCGACACGGGCTGCGATATAGGCCGCATCCATGCCACGATTGCGCAGTGGAAATGCCAAATTCTCGCGCACCGTCATCGTATCGTAGACCACGGGAAACTGGAAAACCTGCGCGATGTTGCGGGCGGCTGTTTGCTCATCTGTGACATCGCGCCCGCCAAACAGCACGCGGCCATGGCTGGGCCGCACAATGCCCGATATGATGTTCAAAAGCGTCGTCTTACCGCAGCCTGACGAGCCCAAAAGCGCGTAGGCCCCGCCGTCTTGCCAGACGTGGTCCATTTCCTTCAGGGCAAAGTCGGCCTCTCCCTTCGGGTTGGGCACATAGCTGTGGGCGAGGTTTTTCAGCGTAATCTGTGCCACAGGTCAGACCCCCACCGCATAGGCTGCAGGGGCTGCGAGCTGGCCTGAAGGGTCAAAGAAATAAACATGGCTCGGATCTAGCCACAGCGTCACGCTTTGCCCTGATGTCAGCGCATGCACCCCCTGCACCAGCCCGACCCAACGGTCGTCGCCGTGGCTGGCGTGCACAAAGGTTTCCGAGCCCGTGATCTCGGTGGCCGTGACATCGCAGCTAAAAGACACCGACCGGCCCGAATGGGCGTTCAATTGCAGATGGTTCGCCCGGAAACCCGCCAGATAGGCCCCGTCAGGCAGTGCCACAAGCCCGTCGGCAGGGGCATGGGTGTCAGCGCCAAAGCTGATTTGATCACCTTGCTTCAGACAGCCCACAAAGTTCATCGGCGGTTCGCTGAACAGGCGCGCGGTGACGGCATCGGCGGGCTGGCGGTAAACCTGTGGCGTGGGGCCAAACTGGGTGATCCGCCCCTCCCACATCGTGGCGGTGTTGCCGCCCAACAACAGCGCCTCTTCGGGTTCGGTGGTGGCGTAAACGAAAATCGCGCCTGAGTCTTCAAAGATGCGCGGGATTTCGGCACGCAACTCCTCGCGCAGTTTATAGTCTAGGTTGGCCAAGGGTTCATCCAACAGAACCAAGCCTGACCCTTTGACCAAAGCCCGCGCCAAGGCGCAGCGTTGTTGCTGGCCACCCGACAGTTCCAGCGGCTTGCGGCTCAACAACGGCGTCAGCTTCAGCATCTCGGCAGTGGATCTGACAGCCCTATCCACTTCTGCCTTGGATTTGCCCATCAAGCGCATTGGCGAGGCAATGTTGTCATAGACCGACATGGCGGGATAATTGATGAACTGCTGATACACCATCGCCACTTTGCGATCTTGCACACGCTGGCCAGTCACATCTGCACCGTGCCAGTGGATGGACCCAGAACTGGGCACATCCAGCCCCGCCATCAGCCGCATCAAAGAGGTTTTACCCGACAAGGTCGGCCCCAACAGCACATTCATCGTGCCTTTTTCCAGCACAAGATCGGTGGGTTGGATGTGGACCTGCCCCTTGACGATTCTGCCTGCGGCTTTCAATTCAAGTGCCATGCAATACCTTCATTTCAGACAGGGCTGTATCCCCTTTGGGAGCGGCAACCTCAGTCATGAAGTCCTGGAGCGCGGCGATTTGCGCTTGTGTCATGCGTAGCCCCAGTTTGGTGCGCCGCCAGACGATATCGTCCGCAGCACGGGCAAACTCATGGTCCATCAGCCAACGCACTTCGCCTTCTGTCAAGGTTTGCCCAAAGTCACGCCCCAGATCGGCGGCGCTGCGCGCACCTTGCATCATGGTTGCCGCCTCGGTGCCGTAAGCGCGGATCAGGCGGGCGGCCCAGAAATCGGTCAAGAACGGGTGGTTCTGGCGCAGCTCTGCCGTCAGGCGACCAACATCGCCCACCGGAAAATTGCCCCCCGGCAGCGGCACGCGGGCTGTCCACGCCGCTTTGGCGGCCGGAAAATAGGGGGCCAGTTTGGCAAGCGCCCCTTCAGCCAAGCGGCGATAAGTGGTGATCTTGCCGCCGAACACATTCAACAAGGGCGGACCGTTTGCATCAAGGCTGAAAACATAATCGCGCGTCGCCGCCGTGGCGGATTTCGCCCCATCGTTGTACAAGGGCCGCACGCCAGCATAGGTCCAAATGACATCGGCGGCGGTGATGGGTTTGGCAAAATACTGGCTGGCAAAGGCGCACAGATAGTCGCGCTCGTCGTCGCTGCAATGCGGGTCGCCGGGCGGGCCCTTGTGGTCTTTATCTGTCGTTCCGATCAGGGTGAAATCCTGCTCGTAAGGGCTGGCAAAAATAATTCGGCCATCCTCGC
>CAXNKP010000346.1:0-3528 GCA_964202815.1 Stagnihabitans sp.
CCGATACCATCGGCTGCTTGGTGCTGGAACCGGTGACCGCCGGCGGCGGTGTCATTGTGCCGCCAAAGGGCTATTGGGAACGGGTGCAGGAAATCTGCAAGAAATACAACATCCTGCTGCACATCGACGAAGTCGTCTGCGGCGTGGGCCGCACGGGCGTGTGGTTTGGCTATCAGAACTACGGCATCAAGCCTGATTTTGTGACCATGGCCAAAGGGGTCGCCAGCGGCTATGCGGCGATTTCTTGCACGGTGACGACAGAAGAGGTCTTTGCCATGTTCAAAGACGATGCCGCCGATCCGTTAAGCTATTTCCGCGACATCTCGACCTTTGGCGGCTGCACAGCGGGGCCTGCGGCGGCTTTGGAAAACATGCGCATCATCGAAGACGAGAACCTGTTGGACAACACCCTGCGCATGGGGGCGCGTACGATTGCGAACCTTCAAGCGCTGATGGAAAAGCACAAGGTGATTGGCGATGTGCGCGGGGCGGGCCTGTTTTGCGGCGCAGAACTGGTGGCCGACCGTGTGACCAAAGAGCCTATGGATGAAAAGCGTGTCGCCGCCGTTGTGGCCGATTGCAATGCCAATGGCGTGATCATCGGCATGACCAACCGCTCGATCCCGGGGTTGAACAACACGCTGTGCTTGTCGCCCGCGCTGATTGCCACGGCGGATGACATTGACGCCATCACGGGCGCTATCGACAATGCCTTGACGCGGGTTTTTGGCTGATCCCAAAAGCGGGGTTTTCACACCCCCGCACCCCCGTGGGATATTTGGGCACATATGAAAGGGGGGCGCGGCTGGAAGGCTGGGCCCTTTTGCATTGGGGGCATCGCCCAGAGGAAGCCATGGCCACTATCCCGCCCGAGGCCTTTGTATTGCCCGCAGCCGAGCGGGGCAGTTTGCAGCAGCGCATTCGGCAGATGGTGACGGAAGGCGTTTTATCGGGGCGGTTTCGGCCGGGGGGCAAGATGCCCTCGTCGCGGGGCTTGGCGGCGCATTTGCAAATTTCGCGGCTGACGGTGACTTTGGCTTATGCCGAACTCGTAGCGCAGGATTATTTGGCGGCGCGGGGGCGGTCGGGGTATTACATTTCCGACAACGCGCCTTTGGCCAGCGAATTGCCCGCGCAGGCCACTCGGGTCGAGGCGGCGGAATTTGGCCGCATCGCGGGGCGTTTCACCGGCGGGCGCGGGGTAGAGCGCCCCGAAGATTGGGAGCGTTACCCCTTTCCGTTCATCTACGGCCAGGCCGATGCCAGCCTGTTTGACCACCACAACTGGCGGCAATGCGCTTTGCGTGCGTTGGGGCGGCGCGATTTTGCCGCGATGACGGCGGATTATTACGAGCGCGATGATCCTTTGCTGATTGAACACCTTCTGCGCCACATTCTGCCCCGCCGTGGCATTGCCGCGCGAGAAGAGGAGGTTTTGTTGACCATGGGCGCGCAAAACGCCCTGTGGCTGGCGGCTGCGTGCCTTTTGGGGACTGGACGGCGGGCGGTGATGGAAAATCCGGGCTATCCGGGGCTGCGTTCGGTTTTGGGAGTTTCGGGCGCGCAAGTGCTGGCGGTGGATGTGGATGCGGATGGCCTGCCGCCCGAGGCTATTCCCAAAGGGGTGGACGTGGTCTTTACCACCGCCAGCCACCAATGCCCGACCAATGCCACCATGCCGGTTGAGCGCCGCCGCGCTTTGCTGGACGCCTCGGCCCGCGATGGGTTTGTCATTGTCGAGGATGATTATGAATTCGAGATGTCGTTTCTCAAACCCGTCTCGCCCGCGCTGAAGTCTTTGGACGGCGAGGGGCGGGTGGTTTATGCGGGGTCGTTTTCCAAATCGGACTTTCCCGGCATGCGCCTTGGCTATCTGATCGGCCCGCCCGGCTTTATCCGCGAGGCGCGGGCCTTGCGCCTGATGACGCTGCGCCATCCGCCTGGCCATATCCAGCGTACCATGGCCTATTTCTTAAGCCTTGGGCATTATGACACGCTGATCAACCGCATGCGCGCGGCCTTTCGCAAGCGCCGTCAGGTGATGCAAGACGCCATTGACGCGCATGGATTGACCGTGGCTGGGCAGGGCGGCTTTGGCGGGTCTAGCTTTTGGATGCAAGCGCCGGTGGATACCGAAGAACTTGCCACACGCCTGCGCGCGCACGGCGTTTTGATCGAACCGGGGCGCCCCGTCTTTGACCCTGCACGCGAAGATCGCTGCCATTACCGTCTAGGCTATGGCTCGATCCCGCACACCCGCATTGCCGAGGGCATCGCCAAGATCGCCGTGGCCCTTGGCGCGCCGTCTGGTCCTATGACGTCTGGCCTTATGCCGGTATCCTCACTGGACCTAAGAGCCCACAAGCCCTAAGGTTAGAACCGCCACATAGTCTTGAAGGAGCATCCCATGCGCATGACCACCGAAGAAGCCTTTGTCAAAACCCTGCAACTCCACGGCATCGAGCATGTGTTCGGGATCATCGGATCGGCCTTCATGCCGATTTCGGATATTTTCCCCAAAGCGGGCATCCATTTTTGGGACTGCGCGCATGAAGGGTCGGGCGGCATGATGGCCGACGGCTTTACCCGCGCGTCTGGCCGCATGTGCATGATGATCGCGCAAAACGGGCCGGGGATTACCAACTTCGTCACCGCCGTGAAGACCGCCTATTGGAACCACACGCCCTTGTTGCTGGTCACCCCGCAAGCTGCCAACAAGACCATCGGGCAGGGCGGCTTCCAAGAGGTCGAGCAGATGGCGCTGTTCAAAGACATGGTCTGCTATCAAGAAGAGGTCCGCGATCCGACCCGCATGGCCGAAGTTTTGAACCGCGTGATCTTGAACGCCAAGCGCATGTCGGCCCCCGCCCAAATCAACGTGCCGCGCGATTATTTCACCCAAGTCATCGACATTGACCTGCCCCGTATCGTGGAATTCGAACGCCCGACGGGCGGCGATCACGCCCTGTCAGAAGCCGCAGCCTTGCTGTCTTCGGCCAAGTTCCCCGTGATCTTGAACGGCGCGGGTGTGGTGTTGGCGGGGGCTATTCCAGCCTCGATGGCTTTGGCCGAGCGTTTGGATGCGCCGGTGTGCGTGGGCTATCAGCACAATGACGCCTTCCCCGGCAGCCATCCGCTGTTTGCTGGCCCCTTGGGCTATAACGGCAACAAGGCGGGCATGCAGTTGATCGCCCAAGCCGATGTGGTGCTGGCCTTGGGCACGCGCCTGAACCCCGTCTCGACCCTGCCGGGCTACGGGTTGGACTATTGGCCCAAAGACGCCAAAATCATTCAGGTCGATATCAATCCCGCCCGCATTGGCCTGACCAAAAAGGTCACGGTCGGCATCGTGGGCGATGCCAAGGCCGTGGCCGAGGGTATTCTGGCGCGGCTGACCAAATCGGCAGGCGATGCGGGCCGTGCGGATCGCAAGGCGCTTATCGGGGCGACCAAAAGCCGTTGGGCGCAGGAACTGTCCTCGATGGACCACGAGCAAGACGATGTGGGCACCACCTGGAACCAGCGCGC
>CAXNKP010000347.1:0-3502 GCA_964202815.1 Stagnihabitans sp.
TGCAAAACCCAAGGAATCGCTCGATGAAACAAGCCCGCATGAACCGCCTTTTTGCGCCCTCTGGTCATTGTTTCGATGTGGCGATTGATCATGGCATGTTTAACGAAACGTCCTTTCTGGGCGGGATCGAGAATATGACAAAGTCGATCCACACCGTGGCCAAAGCCGCGCCTGATGCAATCCAACTTCCTCCCGGCACGGCCAAGATTTTGCAAGCCATTCCCGGCAAGACCCGCCCCGCCTTGGTGCTGCGCACCGACATTGCCAATGTTTACGGCACGCCCTTGCCCGCCACGCTTTTTTCCGAAGTCCTTGACCGACCCGTCGAACAGGCCCTGACGCTGGATGCCGCCTGTGTGGTGGTGAACCTGCTGTTGCTGCCCAACCAGCCCGAGGTTTACCGCGCCTGCATTCGCAACGTGAACGCGCTGAAGCGCGAATGTGAAATCTACGGCATGCCCCTGATGGTGGAACCCTTGGTCATGCAAGACAATGCCAAGGGCGGCTATATGGTCGACGGCAATATCGACCTGATCTTGCCTTTGGTCCGCCAAGCGGCAGAACTGGGGGCCGATATCATCAAAGCCGACCCCTGCACCCATGTGCAAGACTATCACCGCGTGATCGAAATTGCCCAAGGCCTGCCCGTGCTGGTGCGCGGTGGCGGGCGGGTGTCTGACGCCGAAATCCTCGCGCGTACGGTTGAACTGATGAAACAAGGTGCCAAGGGCATCGTATATGGCCGCAATGTTGTGCAACACGCCCGACCCGATGCGATCACCAAGGCGCTGATGGCGGTGGTGCATGACGGGGTGTCTGCCGATGTCGCCATGGCGATGATGGAGGCGTAAGTGCAAGAGATCCGCTTTGCCATCATCGGCTGCGGCCTGATGGGGCGCGAGTTTGCCTCGGCCGCCGCGCGGTGGATGCATCTGACGGGCATGAAAGCGCGGCCAAAGATTGTCGCCGTCTGCGACACCAACCCCGCGCTGATGGACTGGTTCACCTCCGCCCTTGGCCCCTTGCACTGCGCCACCGATTACCGACAAACGCTGGCCTTGGCCGAGGTTGACGCCGTCTATTGCGCTGTGCCCCATGTGCTGCATGCCGAGATTTATCCAGCGATTCTGGCAGCGGGAAAGCATCTTTTCGGCGAAAAGCCCTTCGGGATGGACCGCGCCCAAAACCGGGTGATCATGAATGCCATCGCGGCCCATCCGGAGGTTTTTGTGCGCTGCTCCTCCGAGATGCCGTTTTACCCCGGCGCGCAAAGGGTGATTGACTTTGTGACCTCTGGCGCGGTTGGCCCGATTTTAGAGGTTGAAGGGCATTTCCTGCATTCCTCTGACATCAACCCCGATAAGCCCTTGAACTGGAAGCGGATGTCCAAGATCAACGGTGAGTATGGGTGCTTGGGCGATCTGGGCATGCATGTGCTGCATGTGCCGTTGCGCTTGGGTTGGAAGCCTTCGCGTCTGTCAGCCGATCTGGTCAAGCGTGTCAGCCAAAGGCCCGATGGCAAGGGGGCCATGGTTGCCTGCGACACATGGGACAATGCCACGATCCACGCCCATGTGCCCCACGCCTTGGGCGATTTCCCCATGACGCTGAAGACATGGCGCATTGCGCCTGGAGAGGCCAACTCCTGGTCGATCAAGGTGTTGGGCATGCACGGATCGGCCAGCTTCTCCACCAAAACCCCCCGCCAGTGGAGCTTTATGCGCTACACCGCTGGCGTGCCACAGGCTTGGGCGACCGAGGATCTGGGCTATACCCCGCTTTTCCCCGCCATCACCGGCGGGATCTTTGAATTCGGCTTCACCGATGCGATTTTGCAAATGTGGGCGGCGTTCTTGGACGAGATGACGGGTGGTGATGCCAAGGGCTTTGGCTGCGCCACACCGGCTGAAGCCGCCGATCACCACGCCGTTCTGACCGCTGCCCTACAGGCGGGGATCGAAGGGCGCACCGTGGCGGTGGACTACGCATGACGGGCGGGATTGTCTGTGCTGGCAACTGGATCGTGGATATCGTCCATGTCATCGACCGCTGGCCGGAAAAATCCCAACTGGTGACGATCGCCAAGGAAGTGGAGGGGATCGGCGGCGGGGCGGCCAATGTGCTGCTGGCGCTCGACGCCTTTGGCGTTGATGCGCCGCTGTTTGCGATGGGGCTGGTGGGCAACGACCCGCACGGGGCGACGTGCCGCGCGGCCCTTGCCCGATCACGCGCCGATCTGCGCTGGTTGGTCAGCACGCCCAAGGCGATGACGGCCCACACCCATGTCATGACCCTGCCGGGTGACAGCCGGACATTCTTTTACCACCCCGGCTGCAATGATCTTTTGTGCGAAACCGACCTGCCTGTCGAGGCGGCGGCCCAAGCCGGGGCGGGGCTGTTCTATCTGGGCTATCTGAACCTTCTGGGGGCTTTGGATGCCTTGCAAGACGGCCAAACGGGCGCTGCGAGGGTGCTGGCGCGGGCAAGGGCTGCGGGGATGGTGACCTGTGTTGACCTGGTCTCGAAAGCCGGACCGGAGTTTGCCGCCGTGGTGGCCGCCAGCCTGCCGCAGATTGACTACCTTTTCCTGAACGAGGTGGAGGCCGCCTTGGCGACGGGCCTTGCAATTACAGGCCCCGCCGATCAGGCGGGCATCAACGCCGCTGCGCAGGCGTTGCTGGGGGCAGGCGTGCAGCGGGCGGTGATCATCCACACGCCCGCCTTGGGCCTTTGGGCGGGGCGGCACGCGGTGGTGACGCGCGTACCCGATCCTGCGGCGATGATCGTCAATCCCTTGGGGGCGGGCGATGCCTTTTGCGCGGGGGTGATCTGGGGCATACATCAGGGCTGGACGCCCGAACGCGCCTTGGCCCTTGGCCACCGTGCCGCGGCTGAATGTTTAAAGGGCGAGACGGCGACGGGCAGCATTCCAGATCTTAATGTTTTGTTAACCGGGCTTTGAGTCACGATTTTTCTGCGAAAAATCGGGGTTCTCGTTTGAACCGTTCGGTTGATCAAATTGGGGCGCACAGTCGATCAAGCGCAAGCTTTGATTTTTCGCAGAAAAATCGTGGCCTCAATGCCGCCCTGTCAGCCAATTGCCAAACTTGGCAAAGCGCGACGGGCCAATGCCCAAACGCTCTTCGCGCCGGTCTGCCAATCGCAACAGCGTGTACATGGTATGCACGCCCAACCAGCGAAACGGCTCGCGCTCCCACACCCGCACGCGGCGGTTGACCCATGGCAGGCGGGTGATCTCGGTATCTTTGCCAAGGACCAAATCCGCCAAAGTTCGCCCCGCAAGGTTTGACGTCGATACCCCTACTCCGACATAGCCCCCCGCCCAGCCCAGACCCGTGGCCTTATCAAATCCCACCGTTGCACACCAATCGCGCGGCACGCCGATGACGCCACACCACGCGTGCTCAATCGGATAAGCGGCGGCTTGCGGGAAATAGCGGTGTAACACCTCGGTCAAACGGCGGATGGTTTCGGCATCCGG
>CAXNKP010000348.1:0-3501 GCA_964202815.1 Stagnihabitans sp.
CGATGACCAAGATTGGCCCTTCCCCATGGACAGCGCCCTCCGATCGGCCTGAACCTTGGGCACGACGGAACTTTGGGGGTCGCATGCGAAAGGCGCTGGTTCTCTTGGCATTGCTGCCGCAGATGGCGATGGCAGTGCCGGTGCGTGACCTGGCTGTGCCCATGGTCGCCGTCGACGCCTATGATCAGGCACGGCTGGTGGGGATGTGGTACGAGGTGGCCCAGACCCCGAGCTTTCTGGAACAGGATTGCCACGGCACCACGGCCCATGTCGCCGCCCGCGAAGACACCCGCCTGACCGTCAAGATCGCCTGTCACATGGGCGCGCTTACGGGCCCCGTCCTGCCGCTTGAGGGGGTTATCGTCCAGACCGAGTCTGGCCTGTTTCAACTGCGCCTGTTCAGGCTGGCAGAGCTTGGCAACTTGCAACTCATCCTCCTGTGGCAGGCGCCTGATGACAGCATGGCCGTTCTGGGTGCCCCTTTCGGCGAGGTGGGCTGGATCTGGTCCAAGTCGCCGCATCCTGACCCTGACGCCCTGGAACAGGCCAAGGCGGTTCTGGTGACGGCGGGCTACAAAGAAAATGTGATCAAGGATGTGGAGCAGGCACCGTGACGCGGCTCACATCCATCACCCCCGAAATCCTAAAACTCCGTGGCCTTGAAACGGGTGGCAACGAGGTCTCGATCCGCCGCCTGCAGATCTTCTGGGCCGTGGCTCATACCGGATCGATGACGCGGGCGGCCAAGATGATGGGTATGTCGCAACCTGGCCTGTCCCAGCAACTTGCCGGCTTCGAGGTGGCGATCGGTGGCCGTCTGTTCGATCGCCGCGCGGGGCATCTGGATCTGACCGAACTTGGCAGCGCCATCCTCAGCCGGGCCGAACAGGTCCTACGCTCGGTGCAAGAGCTTGAGGATGTCCTGCCCAGTACGCCGGGCGCAGGCCCTCGGAGGTCGCTGCGCATATCGGGTGCAGGCAGCGTGATGCGCACGCTTCTGCCCAAGGCCATCCAGCGGCTGAACATTCCGCTGGATCAACTTGACTTCGACCTGCACGAGGGTGCCCCTGGCGAGGTGCTGGAAACGCTTTACGCCCGCCGCGCCAACATCGGCCTTGTCGCCGCCGGTTCACTTCCCGAAGCTGCGATGAGCTTCAGGCAGGTGCCGCTCCTCAGCGATCCCTATGTGCTGGCCGTGCCCGCGCGCCTGAACCTGGCGCATTGTGCAAGCCTCACCGATCTGTCCGCCCCGGATCAGGCCCTGCTGAACACCACCCTGCAATTCGTCTTCGGCTCTCAGCATAGCCACCGGATTCAGGACTGGTACGATCAGGTCTTGCCAGCCAACCGCGGCCGCGCACGGCTGCGCAATTTTGAAACGATGGTCGAGATGGCTCGCGCCGGTCTTGGCGTCTGCATCGTGCCCGCCCTGACCTTTTCGGAAGGTGGCTTGCGGACCGATGGGCTGCGGCTTTACCACACCGGGCTTGAGGCGCGGCGGATTGTGGCCCTTTTTCCATCGCAATATCAGTCTGTTGCCCCCTATGGTGAAATGATCGCCGCATTGGTCGCCGCAGGGGCTGACATGGCTCTGCCCACAACCGACGCCGCCCCGCCCTTCATCGCCTGCTGTCAAATGCCGCCATGACCCCGGTCAGTGCTTGAAACCGCATTTCTCGGGGCCATCATCCTTCAAAGTGACGCGTCTGTCAGAATCAGCTTTGACACGGGTCCGTGCGAAGCTGTTTTGCGGCTACCTGTCGCATGACCTGACCGTCAACGCCGGGCAGGCTTCGAGGGACATGTTGCGTTACCTCATGGGCTTGCAGATCGCGCCACAGGGTCAGGACGCCCGCGATGCGGCAGGCTTCCCCATGCCAACACCGAGGCAAAGAAACTGCATCTCGCCGAGATCGCTTTGGCTGTCGCGCCGGGCGTGCATACTGGTCTGGTCCTTATACAGTGCCCAATGGCACGGCAGCAAAGAGCGTTCGCCGCGAATAACATCACGCTGATCACCCCGCCGCCCTTTTCTCCCGAGCTCACACCGGTCGAAAACGTCTGAAGTGCCGCGGCGAACAGCTTGAGAAGTCTGGCAAAGCGTGGATCGCTTTGCATGGTCACACCTCCGCCAGGATGGCCTCGGCTATGGCGGTGCCGCTGTCCCATGCGGCCTCGATCCTCGGGCCGATGCACCAGTCTCCGCCCAGATAAAGCGTGCCGTCCGCGCTGCGCACAAAGGGTTGGCTCAGCGCCCGTGTGACGCGTGCATAGCGCCAGCGATGCGCTGCGGCATGGGTCACGCGGTCGGGCGTCACCCCCAGCCGATCACACAGAAGTGGCAGCATGCGGGCGGCAACCTCATCGGTGCTCTTCTCCAGATGGGCCGCGCTGAACGCCTCGCCCGCCTGCGCTACCCACAAAGCCCCCACGTCCTGCGGGCGACACGGCTTGGAACTGTCTTGCGCGATCCATGACAGGGGATCGTCCTTGTCCTGTTGGGTGATGAAGGGGGCCGGAGCCATTACGGCGGCCATCAGTGTCAGGCAGGGTGCCAGCCGTACCGAAGCGAGGTCGGCCACCAGCGGATGCCCATCCCCCAGCAGCCCTGCCACCTGTGGGGCGGGTACCGTCACCACCACATGGGCGCAGCGCAGGGTGCCTCCCTCAAAGTGCAAAAACCAGCCCTCGCCATCCTGCTGCAGCCTTGTGACCTGCACGCCTTGCCGGATATCCAACCCAGCCCCCAGCGCCTTGGGAATAGCCGACATCCCCGGCACGCCGACTGAATGCGTGCGGCCCGTGCCATCCTGCCATTCCGCCGCCGAAAGCCCCGCCAAGACCGCGGCAAAGCCCGCACCGTGGGCGTTCACAAACTGCGCGCCGTGGTCAAATTGCAGATTGCCAACGCGTCTGGTCGCCACCCGCCCGCCGATGCCGCGCCCCTTGTCCAGCACAACCGGCGAAAGCCCGGCATCCGCCAGCCGCCGCGCACAGGCAAGTCCCGCTATCCCAGACCCGATGATGACGATCATGGCAGCGCCACCTGTTCCAAGATCCGGGGGATGTTTTGTTTGACCTTGAAGAACCCTGCCGTGGCATGGGGCCAGATCGCCGTATCCCAGTCACGCCGCCATTCGCAAAGGGTGATGCCAGCGGCATCCAAAGCTGGGGCCGCCTGATCGAGCCAGTCGCGCAAAGGCCCGCGCGTCACATAAGCCGTGGCAATCTGCGTGGCCCCCGCCGCTGCGGCCCATTTGGCCAAAGCGGCGGGATCAGCCGCCTGCATGGCCAAGGTGGCGACGCCGACCCGACTTGCGGCGTCAATCAAAGCCTCTGCCTCGAACGCGGTGACCAAATCGGACACCGGCAAGGGTGAGCGCAGATGACTGGACGCGAGCGTGGCTAAGGTGCGGATATCCAAGGCTGCAAGGTCGAAATCCTCAACACGGCAATCCTCATCGGTAATCAACAGGGCGGTCGGGCGGCTCGAATGCGGTC
>CAXNKP010000349.1:0-3483 GCA_964202815.1 Stagnihabitans sp.
GGCTGACGCCGATTGACGAGATGGTTCAGATCGAGGTGGTGGATGAGGCCGATCAAGCCTTGCCCGCCGGATCAGAGGGCCGGGTGCGTATCCGTGGCGTTCTGGGAACGCCCAGCTATGTGAATGAGCGGCTTTCCGTTGAACACACCATTCGGAACGGCTGGTTTTATCCCGGCGATCTGGGCCATTTCGATGCCGAGGGGCGGCTGCATATCAGTGGACGCTCCAATGAGGTGCTGAACATCGGCGGTGCCAAGTTCAACGCCCTGCAACTGGATGATGTGGTGCAAAGCCACAAGGGCGTGAAAGACGGATATTGCTATCTGCGCGACAACCAGTTCGGTTCGGAAGTGATCGAGGTGGTTTTCGTGCCGGAAGCCGGTCAGGATGCGGCTGCGGTGGCGCAGGGCTTGCTTGCCGCATGCGCGCGGACCTTGCCTGTCAGTTTGGCACCAAAGCAGGTCTTTGCCGTGTCAGACTTGCCGCGGACCGATACTGGCAAGGCCATGCGGCGCAAGGCGCAAGAGGCCACCGCCAACCTGACGCCCGCCGCAGTTGCGCCCTGACCGTGCAGTGAAATCCACAGCGCCGCCGACATGGAAGCATTGATCGAGGCCTTCGCGAATGTGACCCAACCGCTGTGCCTGCTGATGCTGGTCACAGGCGTTGGCATCGGTTTGGTTGTCGGGGCCGTGCCGGGGATCGGGGGCATCTTTGGCCTTGTCATGGTCATCCCGTTTACCTTTCAGTTGGACGCCTATTCTGCCTTTGCGCTGTTGTTGGGGCTTTCGGCGGTCATCACCACCTCTGACACCATTCCTGCGGTTCTGATCGGGGTGCCGGGATCGGTCGGGGCGATAGCCACGGTCGAGGATGGCCATCCGCTTGCCCAGCAGGGGCAGGCCGCGCGGGCCTTGGGGGCGGCCTATTCTGCCTCGATGTTGGGGGGCATCTTTGGCGCGATGGTGCTGGCGCTGTCGATCCCGGTGATCCGTCCAGTGATCTTGTCGCTGCAAACGCCGGATTTCCTGGCGGTTGCGATGATAGGTCTGGTCTTTGTCGCCTTCATATCGGGCAAAGACCCACTTCGAGGGGTGGCGGCTCTGCTGCTGGGGATGCTTTTGTCCTTTGTGGGTCTGGACCCGCACAGCGGGGCTGAGCGGCTTACCTTTGATCAGATTTACCTTTGGGGTGGCATTCCGCTGACGATCCTGTTTCTGGGGCTGTTCGCCTTGCCAGAGATGGCTGCGCTGTTGCAGCGCGGCAGGGTCAGCGACCACCCCGCGCAGATCGATGCACAGGGGTTGCGGGCTGGGGTCAAGGATACGCTGCGCGAATGGCGTCTGGTGGTGGCCTGCAGTTCCGTCGGCGCGCTGATCGGGGCGATTCCCGGCGTTGGCGTGACGGTGATCGATTGGGTTGCCTATGGGATCGCGCAACGGTTTCGCCCGGCGGGTCCGGCCTATGGGCAGGGCAATATTGCCGGAGTGATCGCCCCGGAAAGTGCGAACAACGCCAAAGAGGGGGGCTATCTGATCCCGACGCTGGCGCTGGGTCTGCCCGGTTCGGCCACCATGACCATCCTGCTGGCCGCCTTTACCGTGCATGGTCTGGTGCCGGGGCCGGAAATGTTGGGCAAGCACCTGCCATTGACCTATGCGATGGTGATGTTTCTGGTGATGGCCAATATTCTGGGGGCAGGAACCTGCCTGCTGGTGACGCGACAGCTGGCGGCGCTGACGACGGTGCCTGCCTCGCGCATTGTTCCCGTGGCTTTGGTGCTGATTACCCTGGGGGCGTTTCAGACCAATGGGCGCCTTGCCGATATTGCGGTGCTGTGCGGGGCAGGGGCGCTGGGCATGACGATGAAGGCGGGCGGGTGGTCGCGCGCGGCGTTTTCCCTCGGCTTCGTTCTGGGACCGACGGTTGAGCGCTATGCGTTTCTGTCGTATAAACTGCATGGCGCTGCGATGTTCCTGCGGCCCAGTCTTGTGCTTGCCGCCGCGGCGATCCTTGCGATCATTCTGGTCTGCGCATGGCAGCAAAAGCGCGGGGCGCAAGGCTTGGCAATACCGGACCGGGGTTGGACAGGCTTCGCCGCCCTTTTCGCGCTGGCTTTGGCGGTGCTGGCGGTGCTGTCCGGCCTGAACGTTACCGCGCGCAGCTTTCCGATTTTGACGGCGATTGGATTGATGGCGATTGCCAGCCTTGGCATGCTGCGTGGTTTACGCGCGGGCAAGTCCCCGGCCCTGCCGCTTCCGCCGCGTCCGGCCCTGATCACGCTGGCGCTTTGCCTTGGGTTGACGGGCTTGCTTTATCTCTGCGGGTTGGTAACGGCGGTGGCGATTTTCACACTGGTTTCAATCTGCTGGGCCGAGCGGCGGATCAGCCTGTCAGCGGCGGGCGTTACTTTGGTGTTGGTTGGTGTCGTGGTCGTGCTGTTCCAGACGATTACGCCCGCAAACTGGCCTGCGGGCGTAATTTGGAGCCTGTTTGGCTGAGTTGGCCTACCAACCCGTCTGGGTAAAGACATCGGTCAGACCGCTGAGGCTGGTTTTGAATCCCACCACCTTGCCGACGCCACGCACGAAGGCAAAGGCCACCACCAGTTCGGTGCCAGCTTTAAGGGCATCGACCTCGGCTGTCTCAAGCTTGCGGCCAAAGCTGCAGCCGCTGCTCCAGCAGGCATAGGCCGGGAAGGGCATCGGATCGGCGCCATCAATCTGGCCCACGACGGGCTGCGCCAATGCGATCCCCAAAGGCAGGGCGATGACGATGTGATTTTCGGCCGTTTCGCTGTCATGTGTCACGGTCACGCGACCCAGAACAGTCTTGCCAACCTCGCTTCGCACGGTTTGCACCAGCCCACGTGAGGTTTGACCCTCGGCCAAGGCCTGACAGACGAACACCCATTTACCATATGTCGCGCCGACTTTTGGCTGGCTGAACGCCGCCATCGTCGAGAGCAACAGGGTCGCCGCAACCGTCAGGAAAGACAAATTCTTCATCGATTTCATCCGAAACTGAGAATACAAAAGGCGCTCGGCGCTAGCGCTGGGCGCCCTGCCAAAGTGTGCCCCGGCCTGCAGGCCGGGGCGAAACCAAGGTCAGAACTGAAGGGCAAAGCCGACATTGGCCGAGTAGCCAATATCCGATGAGGGACCACCGAAGATCGACTCTGCCCCAACCTGGAACGAACAAGCGGCCGAAACCGGGATCGCCAAGCTCAGGCTAACAGTGCCAAGCATGGCATCTGTTGATTTTCACCCAGAAGTGAGCCGGTTAGGCGCATAATTTTCACTGAGAACTGAGCCATGTGAACCGTAAGCGGTCGCTGGTCACCACGGTTAGCTTTCCTGAGCGAAGTTCCACGGCAGCAGATCGTCAAGGCGGCTTTGCGGGTGGCCGTTGGCAATCGCGGTCAAGGTAGCCTTGAGATATGCGAAGGGTTCGATACCGTAGATCTTGCAGGTTTCGATCAGC
>CAXNKP010000350.1:0-3482 GCA_964202815.1 Stagnihabitans sp.
CCGTTTCATAGCCGAGAAGTTTGCGCCGTTGATCCAGATCAGATCCACGGCCCCGCCGCTGTCTTTGCCCGCGGCCTGTTCGGCCTGCACGCGCGCCACGGCATCTGACGTGGCGGCCAGTTTCACATGGGTCAGCGTGACGCCGTAGCGCGCTGCAACCTCTTGGCCCACCCAAGCGATAAAGGCGTTGATCTTGGGGTCGCCCCCCCAAGCATGAAAGAACACCTCTTGCCCCTTGGCCTGTGCCAGCACCGCCGCCCAGTCCCCCGCCCACGTGCGCCCTGCCCACAAAGCCGCCAAGCCCAAACCGCCAAATTCCCGTCTGTTCATCAAAGCCCCCCGACCAATCACCCCAACTTAGCTGACAGCAGCGCCTTTGAGCAACCTTTCCCCGCAAAAACACCCTTGAACCCCGCCTCCCCCTTTGTCACAGGTGGGTAAACCATCCGAGCATTGGAAGAGCCAAGATGTTTGACGGTGTCATGCGCAAGCTGATGGACCCGGTTTTGACCAAAGCCGGAACATGGGCTGCAAGGCGCGGGTTTCACGCCAATCAGGTCACCCTTTGGGGGCTTGCGCTGGGTGTGATGGCCGCCGCCCTTATTGGCGTGGGCGCGCCCACGGTTTGGGCGCTGGTGCCTTTGTTGGCCAACCGGATTGCCGATGGGATGGATGGGGCCCTTGCCCGCGCCAAGGGAAAAACCGACTTCGGTGGTTTTCTTGACATTGTGGCGGACTTCGCCTTTTACGGGCTGATCCCCTTTGCCTTCGCGCTGCGCGACAGTGCAAACGCCCTGCCTGCCAGTTTTTTGCTGCTCAGTTTTTACGTCAATGGCGCAAGTTTTCTGGGCTTTGCCGTTCTGGCCGAAAAGCGTGGCCTGCAAACCTCTGTGCGAGGCGATAAGTCGCTTTATTTTTCGGTAGGGATCATGGAAGGGGCCGAGACGATTGCGGCGCTGACCGCTATGTGCGTGTGGCCACAGTTTTTTGCGCCCATAGCGTGGGTCTTTGGTGCCCTGTGTGGGGCCACGGCGCTAGCAAGGGTGCTTTTGGCGCGCCAAGTCTTTGGGCCCTAACCCCCCAAGGCCAGCGCGCGGTTGTCTTAGCATTTCCTTGACCTTTTGCGGCAATTATCCCTCAACCATCAAAGCCAGACACGTAAAGATTACACCCCCGCCCTTGCAGCCCCCGAGACACCCCACTAAGACTCACTCAATTCCTTGGCGATATGCCGTCACGTGACAACAGGCAGGATTGATATGCGCGACCCGATTGATACCTACATGAACACCCTTGTGCCTATGGTGGTTGAACAGACCAGCCGGGGCGAGCGCGCCTATGACATCTACTCGCGCCTTCTGAAAGAACGGATCATTTTTCTGGCCGGCCCCGTGCATGACGGCATGTCATCGCTGATCTGCGCGCAGCTGTTGTTTCTTGAGGCGGAAAATCCGTCGAAGGAAATCTCGATGTACATCAACTCGCCCGGTGGCGTGGTGACATCGGGCCTGTCGATCTATGATACGATGCAATACATCCGCCCCAAAGTGTCGACCATGGTGATGGGGCAAGCGGCTTCGATGGGGTCGCTGCTGTTGCAAGCGGGCGAAAAAGGCATGCGCTTTAGCCTGCCCAATTCGCGCGTGATGGTCCACCAGCCCTCGGGCGGCTATCAGGGGCAGGCGACCGATATCATGATCCACGCGCGCGAGACTGAAAAGCTCAAGCGCCGCTTGAACGAGATCTACGTCAAACACACCGGCAACCCCTACGAGGTGGTCGAAGCCGCGTTAGAACGGGACAATTTCATGTCGGCCGAAGATGCCAAGGCTTGGGGTCTGATCGACGAGATCCTCGAAGGGCGCGGCAAAATGGACGACACGTCCAAGTAACGGGCAGATTGCTGCCCGGGCGGGCCGCTTTTCCGCCCGGGACAAATTCGGATTGTGGCGGCGCGGGCCTTGGCCTAGACTTCCGAAATACGCCTCTTGGGGCGCTGGGCAGAGGACGACAATGGCGACCAAATCAAGCAGCGACAGCAAAAACACCCTCTACTGTTCGTTCTGTGGCAAAAGCCAGCATGAGGTTCGTAAGCTGATCGCAGGGCCGACCGTGTTCATCTGTGATGAATGTGTCGAACTTTGCATGGATATCATCCGCGAAGAGACTAAGTCGACCGGACTGAAGGCCACCGATGGCGTGCCAATCCCGCGCGACATCTGCAAGGTTCTGGATGATTATGTGATCGGCCAAGAACACGCCAAGCGCGTGCTGTCGGTGGCGGTGCATAACCATTACAAGCGCCTGAACCATGCTACGAAATCTGACATCGAACTGTCCAAATCCAACATCCTGCTGATCGGCCCCACCGGCTGCGGCAAAACGCTTTTGGCCCAAACCTTGGCGCGGATCTTGGATGTGCCTTTCACCATGGCAGATGCTACGACCTTGACCGAGGCGGGCTATGTCGGGGAAGATGTGGAAAACATCATCCTGAAACTGTTGCAGGCGTCGGAATACAACGTCGAACGCGCGCAGCGCGGAATTGTTTACATTGACGAGGTCGACAAGATTACCCGCAAGTCTGACAACCCCTCGATCACCCGCGATGTGTCGGGCGAGGGCGTTCAGCAAGCGTTGCTGAAGATCATGGAAGGCACGATTGCCTCGGTTCCGCCACAGGGCGGGCGCAAACATCCGCAGCAGGAATTCCTGCAGGTGGATACGACCAATATCCTGTTCATCTGCGGCGGTGCTTTTGCGGGCTTGGAAAAGATCATCGCCCAACGCAACAAAGGCACCGCCATGGGCTTTGGCGCCGATGTCAAAGACCCTGATGCGCGCGGCGTGGGCGAATTGTTCATGGAGCTTGAGCCGGAAGATCTTCTGAAATTCGGCCTTATCCCGGAGTTTGTCGGCCGCTTGCCTGTGATCGCCACCTTGACCGATCTGGACGAAGCAGCCTTGGTCACCATCCTGACCGACCCTAAGAACGCGCTGGTCAAACAATACCAACGCCTCTTGGAAATCGAAGGTGTGAAGTTGACCTTCACCGCAGATGCCCTTGTGGCCATCGCCAAGCGCGCCATCAAACGCAAAACCGGCGCGCGGGGCTTGCGTTCGATCATGGAGGACATCTTGCTCGACACGATGTTCGACCTGCCGGGCCGTGATGATGTGTCAGAAGTGGTGGTGAATGAAGAGGCTGTTGGCCCCAAGGGCAAGCCTTTGCTGGTCCATACCGATAAGAAAGAGAAAAAACCCGCAACAGCGGGATAGTTTTCGCAAAAATTAAGGAAAAAGGCGGCATCCCAACGGAGTGCCGCCTTTTTTAATTACAACCGCCCCAGCCGTTCGGTCAGTAGGGTAAAAAACCCATCGGCATTGACCGAACCCATGAACAGCGCATTGGCGGGCCTATCCGTCACACCCCACCAATCGGCCACGGTCATGCCCAGCGTCAATTCTGACTGTGTTTCAAT
>CAXNKP010000351.1:0-3478 GCA_964202815.1 Stagnihabitans sp.
GATATTGGGAAAATGCAGCCACGTCTCACCGCCAAATTCCACGCGGTGCACGATGGGGGCGGCTGCGGCTTTGGCGTTCATCGCGCAGCCTTGCAAGGTGGGGTCAACAAAGGTCTGCAATCCCACCTTGGTCAGCACGCCTGCCTTTCGCGCAGCCACATCGCGGTGCATGTCAAACAAAATGCCCGAGGGCACGTTATAAGCAGGGATACGGTCTTCGCTGACCATTTTCCAAATCTCGGGCATGGGCAGGTTGGACGAGCCTGAGGGGTAAGACCCCCCGATCACACGCGCCAGCAATCCGTCTTGCGCGATATGATCAATGCCCTTCACCCCGTACATATCGCCCGCCGCAATCGGATGCAGCGTGGTGATGCCGCGCGGATGACCTTCGGCGCGAAACCGTGCGCCCAAGGCTTCCAGCACCTTATCAGGGCAACCCAAAGCACTGGACGACGACACAGTCACCACCGCCCCATCCTGAATGCGCGCGACCGCCTCTGCTGCTGAAACCAGTTTGCCCATACCACTCCCCGCAGCCATTTTGGATCGTTCCATAAAATTTATTGAATCGGTCTAACTCTGGCAATCCCCTTTTTCAATCTGTCTTGACTGCGCGCGCCTTGCCTTGCCCAGTTGCTTGGGCAACAAGGGGGCATGGCCCAAATCACCCTCTGTGCACCGCGCTTGACGCGGATCGTTCCGCTGATCGTGGCGGTGGCTTTTCTGATGGAGAATATCGACGCCTCGGTTCTGTCCACATCTTTGCCGGCCATGGCGGTTGATCTGGCGACAGACCCTATCCATCTGAAACTGGTGTTGACGTCTTACCTTTTGGCGCTGGCCGTGTTTATTCCCGCCTCTGGCTGGGCGGCTGACAAGTTCGGGGCGCGCGTGGTGTTTCGGGCGGCGATTTTGGTCTTTGCGCTGGGCTCTATCGCCTGCGGGCTGTCGCAGACCTTAGGGCAACTGGTGCTGGCGCGCACGTTGCAAGGCATCGGCGGGTCGATGATGATGCCAGTCGGGCGGCTGATCTTGCTGCGCACGGTGCCACGGGACGGGCTGGTCAGCGCCTTGGCTTGGCTAACCGTGCCTGCGCTGCTGGGGCCGGTGATGGGGCCACCGCTGGGGGGATATATCACAACCTATTTCCACTGGCGCTGGATCTTCTGGATAAACATTCCGCTGGCGGTGCTGGGGATCGTGCTGGTCACTTTACTTATCCCCAATATCCGCGAGACGGGGACTGGGCGCTTTGATCTGAAGGGCTTTGTGCTGGCCGGACCGGGCCTTGCGGCGTTTTTAACGGGGCTGACCTTGGCGGGATTAAACCTTGCGCCCCTTTGGGGGATTTTGGCGCTGGTTTTGGGTGGCATGGCCCTGACCTTTGGCTTTGTGCGCCACGCCCTACGGGTGGCGGACCCGCTGGTGGATTTGCGCCTGCTGATGCTGCCCACCTTTCGCATCGCGGTGATGGCGGGCAGCCTGTTTCGCATGAGCGTGGGCGCCCTGCCGTTCCTTCTGCCGCTGATGTTTCAACTGGGGTTCGGGATGACGGCCTTTGCCTCTGGCCTCTTGACCTTTTCGTCGGGCATGGGGGCGATGGCAATGAAATTCGCCGCACAGCCCTTGCTGCGGCGCTTTGGCTTTCGCGGTGTGTTGATGGGCAACGCGGTGATCTCGGGGGTGTTGATCTTGGGACCAGCCTTTTTCATTCAGGCTACGCCGGTTCCGGTGATAGTTGCGGTTTTGGTGGCGGGGGGCCTGTCGCGGTCTTTACAATTCACGTCGATCAACGCGATTGGCTATGCCGAGGTGCCTGCAGAGCGCCTGTCTTCGGCCACCTCGTTTACGGCGGTGCTGCAGCAATTGTCGGGGTCTGTGGGGATTACCCTTGCGGCCATGGGGCTGGAAATCTGCGGCGCGCTGCGTGGCACTTCGGCGCCTGATCTGGGCAACTTTCCCTATGTGTTCGCTTTGCTCGCGGGGCTGGCCCTTTCTTCTGCCGCAATCTTTGCTCGGTTGCACAAGGATGCGGGGCAAAGCATGGTGCAGGCTAAAGCCGCCCGTTGACTCGCGGCCTTGACTGGCGTTTCTTGACACCATTTTGGGAGGTTTATATGGAAATCACCGTTGCATTTGACAGGCCAGATCAGGGCCCAAACACTGGCCCTGTAACCGTAGGCTGGTTCTTGACAACTGACAAAGGGGCCGTGCTGTTTGATGCCCCTGAAAGGCTGATCTTCCGGCAAACCAACAAGGCCCACGCCAAATCCGCCAGCCGCTGTCCGGCCGTGATCCAGTTGGAAAGCCGGTATTTCGTGGTGAACTGCCCCTATGATATGCACATCGGCTTTTCGCGCGACGACAAGGGCAAGCCGCATCTGATCAACCGCGCGGGGGCGGCATCGTCCATCCGGGCCAACAAGCTGAACGAAGTCCTGACGCTTGTGGCCGAGGCCGAGTGGCGCTACCCCGACCGGCCTACGGTGCAACTGTCGCTGCCCTACTGTTTTATCGCGGATGAGCTGGTCTATATCTCGCAAATCGGCACCTTTGCCCATTACCGGCCCAACCCGCTGCCTGGCACGATCTTTGGCGGCCGCTTTCCGCTGAACGCCTGGCCGCGCCCCTTGATGTGGGCCTTTGAATGGCACGAGCCTGAAAAAGACATCGTCCTGCGCCGCGGCGAGCCGCTGTTTTACTGCCAGTTTGAAAGCCAAAACCCCGAACGCCCCGTGCAAGTGGTGGAAGCCGAACGCACGCCCGAACTGACGAAATACATGGATCAGATCGGTGGTGTGGTGAACTACGTCAACCAAACCTTCGGCCTGTTCAAAGCGGCTGAGGCGCTGCGGCCGGCAAAATTGCTGACGCCCAAGGCGAAGTGATAGACTCAAGAGCGCTGCTTCTTTCTGATCTGCGCCTTTCAGGCCGTGCTGTGTGCGGCTGCGGTACGTACACCGGCTTTTGCCGAGGTTGGCCCAAGTCTCAACTCTCTGTGATGCGTTGAAAGATTTCTTGACCAGAGGATTGTATGACAGATGAAGATACATTACACTAAAGTGTACTCTTTTGTTTGAATTGATTAGTCAAGCTAACAAAAAGAAAGAACGCTAAAAATTATTATGTAAAAAATCAAAAGGATCGTGAAAAATGGCGAAAATATGGTCAAATTTTTCCTACAATCAAAGCAATTTTAATCTAAACCTAATTAAAATAGGAAGCCTAGATTATGAGTTCGCTGATAACGCAAATGCTCAAGTTAATGATATAACATATCAAGACTTATACGGCGTTGAATACACTGACAACGGGACTTTACTTCTCTTTGCCGTAGCAGGGTCAGGTATAACCGTCAGCGCGAACGAAAAAGCCCTAACGGGTGGCCTCGTAAATGGGATCTTCCAAGGTGTCTCAGATGGCGTTGATTGGTATGATGCATTTGGATTAGAGGGCATCGCCGTGTCGGCTGTCG
>CAXNKP010000352.1:0-3475 GCA_964202815.1 Stagnihabitans sp.
TTTGCCTGTGGTGGTGCCTCATGAAAACGCGTAGGCGTAACTGCCAACCTGCCGGACAGTATTTCTTCCCGACAACACTCCGAGTTTTAAGGTCCCCTCATGTCCCTCCTCTCCCGCCTCTTTGGCAAATCCACACCGAAAGCCCCTGATCCCATTCTGCACAAAGAGTGTCGGATATTCCCAGAACCTGTTGCCGCATCGGGCGGCTACCGGGTGACGGCGCGGATCGAAAAAGACATCGCTGGCCAGACCAAGATCCATCTTTTGCAGCGCGCCGACACTTGCAGCTCGCTGCAAGAGGCCACTGACCTGTCCACCGCTAAGGCCAAACAGGCCATAGACCAATTGGGCGATGCGCTCTTTGTCTAAGCCCATGGACGCCGGCCGCTGCTTGGCCTAAGGCCATGCCATACCCCCTTACCGGAGCCTGCCATGTCCGATCACGAACCCATCGTCACCCCTCTGACCGCCGAGCGCGCCCGTGCGTCGATCCGCATCATCGGGCAGGCCCTGCAAGCGGGTGAGTTGGCCGTGACCTATTCGGAACTTGCCCGCCGCTTGGGGATGTCAAAGGTTAACGGGCAGGGGCTGAACGCCTATCTGATCGAAGCCGCAGCGATGTGCGCCGAACAGGGCCTGCCCAACATTGGCGTTTTGGTGGTGTCGCAAGAGAGTTTAGCTGCGGGCAAACCAATGCCTGCGCAAGGCTCTTTATCAACCACCTTTTACACCAAAACCGGCCTTGCCCGCGACGATGTTCCCGCCGAACAGGCCCGTCTGCGCGCGGTGGATTGGGCCGCTGCCTTGGCGCGTCTGGAGGCCTGACTGAGTCCGATCCGCCACAGGTGCGTCTCTATATCTAGCGGGCGCATATTCCCCCTAGCCTAATGCTGTCCTCTGCCCCTATACTTATCCACAAGAAGCGGGCCAACCGCTGCGACAACCTTGGCAGGTAACAACAAAAAGGTGCAAGCCCATGCGCTGCCCGTTCTGCGGAAATATTGACACGCAAGTGAAAGACTCTCGTCCGGCCGAAGATCACGTCTCGATCCGGCGCAGGCGCTTTTGTCAGGCCTGCGGCGGCCGCTTTACCACATACGAACGCGTGCAACTGCGCGATCTGGTGGTGATCAAATCTTCCGGCAAGCGCGAGGATTTTGACCGTTCCAAACTGGAACGCTCGATCCGCATTGCCATGCAAAAGCGCCCGATTGATCCGGACCGGATTGACCAGATGATTTCGGGCATCGTGCGGCGCTTGGAAAGCTTGGGCGATACAGACATTCCCTCCAAGACAATCGGCGAGATTGTGATGGAAAGCCTGGCGCGGATCGATACCGTCGCTTATGTGCGCTTTGCAAGCGTTTACAAGAACTTCCAAGCGGCTGATGACTTTGACCGCTTTGTGTCTGAACTGCGGCCTATGCCCGGCGCGGATGACTGACGCCGACCACATGGCCCATGCTCTGCGCCTTGGCGCGCGGGGCTTGGGCGGCACTTGGCCCAATCCGGCGGTGGGCTGTGTCATTGTGAACGGCGGTGTGGTTGGGCGCGGTTGGACGCAACCGGGTGGCAGGCCCCATGCAGAGGCTATGGCTTTGGCCCAAGCAGGCCATGCGGCGCGGGGCGCCACGGCCTATGTCACGCTGGAACCCTGCGCCCATCATGGCAAAACCCCGCCCTGTGCCGAAGCTTTGATCGCTGCGGGCGTGACGCGGGTTGTCACGTCTTTGACCGACCCCGACCCCCGCGTGGCGGGGCGTGGTCATGCGATGCTGCGGGGTGCGGGCATTGCCGTGACGCAAGGCGTGCTGGAACTGGCCGCACGGGATGCGAATGCAGGGTTCTTAAAGCGCATCACGCAAGGTCTGCCGTTGGTGACGCTGAAGATGGCCGCGACCTTAGATGGACGCACCGCCACCGCCAGCGGCGAAAGTCGGTGGATCACGGCGTCAGAGGCCCGCCGTGCGGTGCATGGGCTGCGATTGTCTCATGACGCGGTGTTGGTTGGGGCAGGCACGGCTCGGGCAGATGATCCTGATCTGACGGTGCGGGATATGGGGGCCACGCGCCAACCCGTTCGCATCGTGATCGACGCCGCTTTGACCCATTCCCATGACAGCAAACTGGGCCGCACGGCGCAGTTTTCCCCTGTTTGGGTGCTGCACGGGCCTTTGGCCCCTGCAGCCGCGCGCCAAGCTTGGACCTCTACCGGCGCACGGCTGATGGAACTGCCCGCCGCCCCCCATATCGCCCCGCGCACCGCCCTTCAGGCACTGGCAGCCCAAGGGATCACGCGCATCTTGTGCGAAGGTGGTGCCACGCTTGCCGCCCTTTTGGTGGCAGACGATCTGGTGGACCGCGTGGTCTTGCACACTGCCGGAGCGCTGATTGGGGCTGAGGGCGCGCCAGTCTTGGGCCCCTTGCGCCTGAACCTTTTGTCAGACGCCACCAGATGGCAGCGCGTGTCGCTGCGCGCCTTGGGGGCAGATGTCGAAACGGTCTGGCAGCGCAGGGCCCTTTAAGCCGTCATTCCCCTTGTTGTGCAGGCCCAGTTGCGCCATCGTGCCCAAAACGGGGGGACGTCATGCATATTCTTATCTTAGGTGCCGCGGGCATGATTGGGCGCAAATTGGCGCAGTCTTTGTCACAGGACGGCCACCGCCTGACGATGGCCGATGTGGTGGCGCCGCCCATCTTTCCCAATGCCACAGGCATGACACTTGATCTAACCGCCGCCGCAGCCCCCAGCCTGATTGCGGGTCGGCCGGATGCCATCATCCATCTGGCGGCCATTGTTTCGGGAGAGGCCGAGGCCGATTTTGACAAGGGCTATGCCACCAACCTTGATTCCACCCGCGCCTTGCTGGAAGCCATCCGTGCCACGCCGGGCTATGTGCCCAAGGTGATCTTTGCCTCGTCGATCGCGGTGTTTGGTGCGCCCTTTCCGGCCAAAATACCGGACGATTTCTTTACCACGCCGCGCACGTCTTATGGCACGCAAAAGGCCATCACCGAGCTTTTGATCTCGGACTACACACGGCGGGGATTTATCGACGGTATCTCGATCCGCCTGCCCACGATCTGCGTGCGCCCGGGGCTGCCCAACAAAGCCGCCTCAGGCTTTTTTTCGAACATCATCCGCGAACCTTTGGTTGGCAAGCCTGCGATCCTGCCGGTGTCTGATACGGTGCGCCATTGGTTTGCCAGCCCCGGCGCGGCGGTGGGCTTTTTTCGCCATGCGCTGACGCTGGATTTATCCCTTTTGGGCGACCGCCGCGCGCTGTCGATGCCGGGCCTGTCGGCCACGGTGGCCGAAGAGATCGAGGCCTTGCGCCGTGTGGCGGGACAAAAGGCTGTAGATTTGATCAGCCATGTCCCTGATGAAACCATTGCGCGCATCGTGTCCACTTGGCCCTGCGACTTTGACACCGTGCGGGCGCGCGCCATGGGTTTTGTGGCTGAAACCAGCTTC
>CAXNKP010000353.1:0-3468 GCA_964202815.1 Stagnihabitans sp.
TCGGTATTCTGATGGCGTTAGAACTTTATGCCAAGGCCTCGGGGTTCTCGTTCTTGCCCAGTCAGTTCTGGGCCGCTATGCCCTATGCCATGACTGTGGTTGCCCTTTCTTTCATCTCGTCCCGTGGCACGGCGGGCGCAAATGCGCCAGCCTGTCTTGGAAAACCCTTCCTACCTTCGACCTAACCAATACAAACCAACAGGAGTGTCTGATGACCATGATTTCCCGCCGCACGCTGTTTAAAGGCGCAGGCGCTGCCACGCTTGCAACCCTTGCCTCGCCCTCTTTGGCAGAAGACAAAGTCAAAGTCGGCTTTATCTTCCTTGGCCCGATCGGCGACTATGGCTGGACCGGGGCGCATAACACAGGCCGTGAAGCGGTTGAGGCCGAATTGGGCGACAAGATCGAAACGATCTATGTCGAGAATGTGGCCGAAGACGCCAGCGCCATTCCGGTGCTGCGCGATCTGGCCCAGCAAGGCTGCAAGCTGATCTTCACGACCTCTTTTGGCTATATGGACCAGACGCTGGAAGTGGCCGCAGAATTCCCTGATGTGAAATTTGAACATTGCACCGGCTACAAGCGCTCTGACAACGTGGCCACCTACAACAGCCGCTTCCATGAAGGCCGTGCTGTCTTGGGCACGATTGCGGGCAAGATGACAAAGTCGGGCGTTGTGGGCTATCTGGGCTCGTTCAAGATTCCCGAAGTGGTTCTGGGCGTGAACTCTTTCGCGCTGTCCGCGCAAAAGCAAAACCCCGCAGTCGTCGTGAAGGTGCTGATGATCGACAGCTGGTTTGACCCGCCAAAGGAAGCTGCCGCGACCGAGACGCTGATCAACTTGGGCTGTGATCTGGTCACAACCCACACCGACAGCCCCGCACCGCTGCAGGTCCTTGAGCAGAAGGGCCTTTTTGGCTTTGGCCAAGGTGCCGATATGTCGGCTTTTGCCCCCAACGCCCACCTGACCGCAATCGAAGACATCTGGGGCCCCTATTACATCGACCGCGCCAAGGCGATCCTTGATGGCACTTGGGCCTCGACCGACACATGGGACGGCATGATCGACGGCGAAGTTGTGATCTCGCCCTACTCGGCGGCTGTTCCGGCAGATGTGGCGGCTGCGGCAGACACGGTCAAGGCCGGCTATATGGACGGCAGCTTCAACATCTTCACCGGCCCGATCTATGACCAAGACGGCGTGGAGCGTGTGAAAGCAGGCGAAGTGATGGGCTTGGGCGATCTTGCCACAATGGACTGGTTCGTCAAGGGCGTCGAAAGCGCGGCTTGATGTGACCTGAAAGGTTGGGAAAGGCCCGCAGCGATGCGGCCTTTTTCGTTGGATGGCGTTATTTCCCCTGCCCGCGCCTGCGCGCCGTGGCCTTGTGCCTTAAGGCAATCCGTGGAAAACCTGTGCCAAAATGGAGTCGTTCATGGATGCGGATTTTCTGATCATTGGCGGCGGGATTGCGGGGGTTTCAGCCTCGGCCCGCTTGGCACCGCATGGCAAGGTCGTGCTGGTAGAGGCGGAAAAGGCGCTGGCGCATCACGCTTCGGGCCGATCAGCGGCGCTGTATGAACCGCGCTACGGGTTGCCGCCGGTGGTGGGCTTGTCCATGGCCTCAGGCGATTACTTTCGCGCAGCGGAAGGGGTATTGAGCCCGCGCGGGTTGCTGGTGCTGGGCCGCGCTGATCAGGCCGATCAGTTTGCCCATGAGGCGGGCGATTTGGGGGTGGAGCCGATTTCCTTTGCCCAAGCGCAGATCATGGTGCCGATCCTGAACCCCGACAAGGTTGCGCTGGCCGCTTGGGCCGAACATGCGTGGGATATTGACACCGACCTTTTGCTGCAAGGCTTTGCCAAGACGGCGCGGGCGCAGGGGGCAGAGTACCGTTTGGGGGCGCAGGTCACCGCGATCTCCAAAATCGTGGGCGGTTGGCGCATTGTGGCAGGTGGGCAAGAGATCACCGCGCGCCTGCTGGTCAACGCCGCTGGCGCTTGGGTCGACGAAGTGGCCAAACTGGCAGGTGTCACCCCCTTGGGCTTTCAGCCCAACCGCCGTTCCATGGCGCGGATACCTGCGCCGGGGGGGCATGATGTCTCAAAATGGCCGATGATCTTTGGCTGTGGCGAAACGTGGTACGCCAAGCCCGATGCGGGGGCGTTGATCGTCTCACCTGCCGAAGAACACCCGATGCCGCCGCATGACGCCTGGCCCGATGACATGGTGCTGGCCGAAGGCTTGGCGCGCTATGAAGAGATGGTCACAGAACCTGTCACCCGCCTGATCACCTCCTGGGCGGGCCTGCGGACCTTTTCGCCGGATCGGTCACTGGTGATTGGTCGGGATACAAGCGAGCCGGATTTTGTCTGGCTGGCCGGTCAGGGCGGCTATGGATTTCAAACCTCTCCGGCGGCCAGCCAGTTGGTGGCGGATTTGATCACGGGTGCAGCGCCTGCGCTGGACAATGGCTTGGTGGCAGATCTATCACCACGCAGGTTTGCTGCCTGACGCACCTTTTGCCCAGCGGGGGTTTCATACCCCGCCCCCTGTGGAGGATTTAGACCGCGGTGAAAGGGTTTTGGAGTAGGGATTTTCGCTGTTTTCCTGTCGCAATCGCTGTGAGTTAGCGCTAGCTTGATCCAGAAGCAGGCATATCGGGGGGACACGATGCATCTATCGCAAGTGAGCGGGCCAAAAGGCGTGCAGGTCGTGGCGCGAGAGGGCGCTGTGGCGCGGGTGGTGACGGGGGTGGCCTCGGTCTACGATCTGGCGGTTGCGGCGGTGGCAGCCGGGCGCAGTTTGGCGCAGGAAGTGGCAATGCGGGGTTTGGGGGCCGAGGTGGATTTGGCCTTGGCCGCCGCTGAGGGCCGTTTGCTCTTGCCCGTGTCGCATCCCGATCCGGCGCATTTGCACATGACAGGCACGGGGCTGACGCATCTGGGATCAGCCTCGGCCCGCGATGCGATGCATGCCAAGTTGGGGCAGGCAGAGGTGCTGACCGACAGTATGAAGATGTTTCGCATGGGGCTAGAGGGCGGGCGGCCTGCGGCGGGCGCGGTTGGGGCGCAGCCGGAGTGGTTCTACAAGGGCAATGGCCACGCCGCCGTAGCGCCCGGCGCGGCCCTGACTGCCCCCGGCTTTGCCGAGGATGGCGGCGAAGAGCCTGAAGTTGTGGGCGTTTACATCGCTGGACCAGACGGCGCGGTGCACCGGATCGGCTGGGCCTTGGGCAACGAATTTTCCGACCACGTGACCGAACGCGTCAATTACCTGTGGCTGGCCCATTCCAAACTTCGCGTGGCCTCTTATGGGCCCGAGATTTTGGTGGGCGATTTGCCTGCCGACATTACCGGCAACGCCAGCTTTGGCGGCGCGGTGACGGGTGTGACCACCCTGAGCGTGAGCGGCACGAGCACCATCAGCGCCAACATCACCACCAGCAGCACGCAGGCGTACACCGGCG
>CAXNKP010000354.1:0-3461 GCA_964202815.1 Stagnihabitans sp.
GCACCGGAACGCGGGCGATCAAGCCCTCTGAAAACCCCAAGGCCAACCTGCGCCGTTATAACATGCTGGCCCATGGTTGCCACCTGTTGGACCTTGCTCGCTACCTCTCTGGCCCGATTGTCGAAGTCCACGCTCGGCACCGCGAGAAATACGGGGCCATGTCGTGGTTTATCGATGTCGAGTTTGAAAACCGCGCTTTGGGCCATTTGGACCTGACCTTGGCCGTGCGGATGGATTGGCACGAGGGGTTCCAGATCTACGGGCAGAACGGGTCGATCAAGGCCAATATCCTGAACCCATGGTACTACCGCGCGGCCGAGGTGGATATTTTCCGCGAGGCGGACGCCTCGACCCACCGCGTGCTGGGGGCGGATGGGCATTTCTACCGCCGCCAGTTGGAAGGTTTTGGCGATGTGATCTTGAAAGGCGCGCCCATGACGGGGGCGTCGATCATCGACGGGCTGGAATCGGTGCGCGCGATGGTGGCGGTGATGCGATCCGCCGAAACAGGGCAGCCGGTGAAGCTGGCCGATGCGACGGGGCCGGTATGATCCCCGCCATATTCTCGCGCACCTATCCTTTGACCAC
This sequence comes from Stagnihabitans sp., assembly GCA_964202815.1. Lineage (GTDB taxonomy): Bacteria > Pseudomonadota > Alphaproteobacteria > Rhodobacterales > Rhodobacteraceae > Stagnihabitans. Next base: position 589 of record CAXNKP010000354.1, read on the forward strand.
GGCAGAGGCGACCTTTGCCGCCGTCAAGGCCGATGGCTTTGGCGCGGTGCAGTTTAACCTGTCAAACCTCGGCCTGCAGCCTGTGCCCGAAACGGCGGCTGAGGGGCTTGACCCCGTGCGCGATCAAGCCGCCAAAGCGGGTGTTGTCATCAGCGCCCTATCGGGCACGTGGAACATGGCCCATCCCGATCCAGCTTACCGCGCCACGATGCGGGGCCGCTTTGAATGGGTGCTGCAAGCCGCCAAAACTTTAGGCGCTCCGATTGTCACGCTGTGCACCGGATCACGCGATGCGGGCAATATGTGGGCGCATCATCCAAAAAACACCTCTGCCGCCGCTTGGGCCGATATGGCGAGAGAGTTGTCCCATGCGCTGGACCGCGCCGACCACTATGGCCTGCGCTTGGGGATCGAGCCAGAGCCTGCCAATGTGATCTGCGATGCCTTCGCCGCCCGCCGCATCCTAGACCAGTTACAGGCGCCCCATCTGGGCATTGTGCTGGATGCCGCCAACCTGATCGCGCCAGAACAGGCGGTGCATCAACAGGCCATTCTGGATCACGCCTTGGACCTCTTGGGGGCCGACCTGCTTTTGGCACATGCTAAAGACCACGACGCCTTCGGCCGCGTGACAGCCCCCGGCGACGGGATCATCAACCTGCCCGCCTTCGTCACGGGCCTGCGCCAAGCGGGCTATGACGGCCCGCTGATCGGCCACGGGTTCGACTCGTCTGATGCGCCCCGAGCGGCCCGCGTGTTGCATGATCTGTGCCGGATATGAGGGGAACATTTCAATCCCCTGACGGCTGCCGCCTTGCCTACGAAGTTACAGGCCAAGGCCTCGCTGTCTTGTGGCAACATGGCCTAGGGGCCACTGCCGCCCAGCCTGCCGAGGTTTTCCCCGACGGCTTCACCCGTATCACCCTGCTTTGCCGAGGGCATGACGGCTCTGCACTTGGCGATCCCGCGCGCCTGTCTATCGCGCAGTTTGCCGCCGACGCGCTGGCATTGATGGATCATCTGGGCCTGCAATCCCTGCCGATGGGCGGGATTTCCCTCGGCGCAGCCATAGCCTTGCGGCTGGCGGTCACTCATCCGGACCGTGTGCAGGCGCTGATCCTCGCCCGCCCCGCTTGGGTCGATTACCCCGCCCCCGCAACGATGCAATCTTATGCCGAGGTCGCCCGCATTCTGGCCCGCCACGGCGATATCGGGGGGGCGTTGTTTCAATCGGGGCAAACCTACCGCGATCTTAGCCTTGCCTCGCCCGACAATGCCGGCTCACTGGTCAGCTTTTTCACCCGTCCGCAGCCTGACACCACGGTGGCGCTGTTGCAAAGCATCCCGCAGGATGGGCCGGGGGTGACAAAGGATCAAATCGCGGCACTGCACCTGCCCACACTGGTGCTGACCACAGGGCAAGATTATGTCCATCCCGCCGCCTATGGCGCGGAATTGGCCAAACTCATCCCCGCTGCAATCCTCACCGACCTGCCCGCCAAGGGCCAAAACAAACCCGCCCATGTCGCCGCCTTTCGCGCAGCCCTAAGGCAGTTTTTGGGTGGGTTGGCGTGAACACCACCCGCCTGCTGCTGCGCCTGCACGCGCGCCACTGCCTGCGCTTGATTCAAGGTTGCCAAACCCCAAGCCCTGCCTATGTGGCGCTGGGCTTGGGGGCCTCACCTGTGCCAGCATCGGGCATCTTGTGGCCGAACTGACTGCCGCTGGCCTTGTGCTGGAAACGCCCAGTCCCACGCCCAAGCGCCTTGCCCACCCCGGCGTGGCGGTGCAACTGAAGCAGCAAAGGGCGCGGTTTATCGGTATTACCATGGACACCCGCGCCATTTCCGGCGTGCTTTTGGACCTAAAAATGAAGGTGCTGGCCCGCAGGGTTCACGCTAAGGGCGGGGCCTTCAGCGACCCGCAAGCCATGCCGCCGCTGCCCTTAACCTTTGGGACGAGGCTTTGGCCTTAGGCCCTGCCAACGCCGCCCATCTTTTAGATCCTGACCTGATCATGTCGGGCGGGCCTTTGTTAACGCGTTATCCCAATGTGGCTGTTACTCTGACAGACAGGCTTGCAGCCGTGATGCTGCAAGGCCATGCCACCCCCAACGTGCAACTGGCGCGCTAAGGCGACGAGGGGGCCGCCATCGGCACCGCCCCCCATTTGCGCGCGCGGATGTTTGCCTTGCCCGACTTGGGCGACCCACAACCGAAGTCAAACCACCCACGGCCCCTTTCCCCAGACCGCGCGCCGTGCCAAACATAGCCATTCTCGCATCGTGCGACCTTTGCCCAAGGACCTCTTCATGACCAGCAAACTTGACCAACTTAGCGCCATGACCGTGGTCGTGGCCGACACAGGCGACATCGACGCTGTGCGCCGCTTGGCTCCGCAAGACTGCACCACCAACCCTTCGCTCGTGCTTAAAGCCATGCAAGGCGCTGCCATGCAAGAAAAATTCTCCCAAACCATCGCGCGGCTGAAAGGCCAAAGCAACACCGTGACGGCCATTGTGCAAGACCTGACCGTGGGGTTGGGTGCAGAACTTGCTGCCATCGTGCCGGGCCGTGTGTCAACCGAGGTCGACGCGCGCCTGTCTTTTGACAAAGACGCCTCCCTCACCAAGGCCCGCGCTTTGATTGATGCCTATGCCAAGCTGGGCGTCGGGCGCGCGCGCATCCTGATCAAACTCGCCGCGACTTGGGAAGGCATCCAGGCCGCCCGTGTGCTGGAGCGTGAGGGGATCCAGTGCAACCTAACGCTGCTCTTTTCCATGGCCCAAGCCAAGGCCTGCGCGGATGCAGGCGTGTTTCTGATTTCCCCCTTCGTGGGGCGCATCACCGACTGGTATGCCAAAGCCACAGGCC
>CAXNKP010000355.1:0-3450 GCA_964202815.1 Stagnihabitans sp.
GATGGCGCGCAGCACGATGCCGCGTTCGGCCTCGAACCGCGTGGGGTCGGAAGGGTCCAGCACCCCCGCCACCTCCCTCACGCCGTTCAGAACCTTACGATTGTTGACCTAGACGACATAATCGCCGCGCGGAATGCCCACGGTTTCCAAAGCATCCGACAACATCGCGCAAATCTCGGCATCCGCCGCGACCGAAGGCGCGCCCACCGTATCGGCATCGCATTGGTAGAACTGCCGGAACCGCCCCGGGCCAGGTTTTTCATTGCGCCACACCGGCCCCATCGCATAGCGGCGGTACGGCGAGGGCAGATCGTTGCGAAACTGTGCCGCCACCCGCGCCAAAGGGGCGGTCAAATCATAGCGCAGGGCCAGCCAATCGGCGTCTTCATCTTGCCAGCCAAAGACACCTTCGTTCGGGCGGTCGACATCGGGCAGGAACTTGCCCAGCGCCTCAACCGTTTCAACCGCGCTGGTTTCCAGCGGGTCAAAGCCGTAAAGATGATAGACCGCCGCCACCTTATCGAGCATCTGCTTGCGTTCGGTGACTTCCGCGCCGAAATAGTCGCGAAAGCCTTTGGGCGTTTCGGCGCGCGGGCGGCGGGCGGGTTTGTCCTGTGCCATGATAGCCCCTTGGTTGGTTGGGCGTTGCATAGCCGAGGCGGGGGGGCGCTTCAAGGACTGCGGGCGCGCTTGGGGCTGGCATCCGGAGGGTTTCACACGCTGCGGACCTCCCGTGGGATATTTGGGCACATATGAAAGGGAAGAAGATGACGATGGAAGGGTTAGAAGAAAAAATCGCCCACCTGATGCGGATGGGCGAGGATCTGTCGGATATGGTGGCAAAACAAGGCCGCGAGATCGACCGCTTGACCCGCATCGTGGGCCTTTTGGCCGAACGCGAGGCGGCGCGCGAGAGTGAGGGGGGCAATTCCATCCCCTTGGCCGACCAAAAGCCGCCGCATTGGTAGGGGGGCGGGGCGCAGGGGTGGCTTGATTTTGCACAGCACTTGGCGCAGCGTGGAAGGAATTGCACGACAGTATTTGCCAAAACCCCTTTGAGGTGCGCGATATATAAGGACTATCCGAAATTTGCTTGGTTCGTCGTGTTTGCGGCACTGGTGCTGCCGTTCGGCGCAGCCTATGCTGCGGACAGGTGGAGTGGGCCGGAGGATCAGATCGGCGTTATCATTTCCCTGCTGCTGTTCGAAATGGCGATGATCCGCTTAGTCGTGATGCCAAACGACACAAGCTTTCTTGGCACTTTGCGCATGATGCTGCTCATCATTTCATGTATGTTGGCCAATCAATGGCGACCGGGAATTTATACGCTGGAACTGTTGCATGATCTAGACTTTTTTATAGGGCTTATGACATTTGCCATTCTTGGAAGATGGATTTTCGCATACAAAGAAAACCGAGTTCTAGGGTTTTCGTTTGACCGCAATTTCGTGGGCGTTGTTGTGACGATAGCGTTTCTGATCGGGTTCAATCATCTTTACATCAACGCTGACGATCAAGATTTTGCTGTGCTTATGGATGTTGTTTTCTGCGCCGCGTTGGCGAATATGGTTTTCTTTATCCCCATGGAAGGCGAAGAAAAAACATTGGTGCGGGTCGCCTTGGGAAGTATCAGCTTTGCAATCTACATCGGTTTTTTCATTCACCCATCAGATGCCTCAATTTGGGGTGTGGCGGTGGGGTTGCTTGTAAGTTCGATAACCGTTTTTGGGATCAGAGCGACTTTCTGGCGCAGATAGTCCTGCTCACCCTCACACCTCTTCCACCATCACTACGCCCCTCATCGCCTTTGTTGCACCGTGGATGGGCGAGGATCTTTCTGATATGGTCGCAAAACAAGGCCGCGAGATTGACCAGCTGACGCGCATCGTGGACCCTTTGGCCGAACGCGAGACCGTGCGCGCGAAGGAGGAAGGCAATTCCATCTAATGGGCTGATCAAAAGCCTCTGCATTGGTAAGGGGGCGGGGCGCAAGAGTTTCTTGATTTGGCCGCGCACATGGCGCAGGGTGACGCACACGGCAGGACAGCATTCTAGGCCGATTTGAGGTGCGCAGGGTATAGATGCGGATTCATCAAACGTTGTCGTACCTGTTGCTTTTGGGGCTGGCTTTCTTCATAATTTTCGAGGCCGCATAGGCGTCTCGCACAAGGCAATAGGGACCATCAGAACCATGAAAATTCGCCTTGGACTGGTTGGAGCGGGCGAGTTCCTGCCCCATTTTGCCGCAATGTTTGCTGCCCACCCCGGCGTTGGCGCGTTGTATGTCGCTGATCTGGTCGTCGAGCGGGCAGAGGCTCTGGTCGCGGAATTTGGCCTTGCAGGGGCTGCAAGCAATCTGGACGAGCTTCTCGCCATCGGGGTTGATGCGGTTGCGATCTTTACGCCGCGCCATACCCATGCAGCGCTGGCGCTGCAGGCCATGCAGGCTGGCGCGCATGTATACATTGCCGTACCGGCCGCCGTTGCCTTGGACGAGTTGCACGCCCTGACGGCCGCTGCCGCAAAGCATCGGCGGGTCTGCATGACGGGCGAGACGAGCTATTACTATCCCGAGATCGTCTTTGCGCGTGAAGAGTTTGCCACCGGGCGCTGGGGCCAGTTCATTCATGCCGATGCCCAATATGTCCATGACTGGGCAACCTGGGGCCCACATTTCCGCCTGACCTTCGGCGATGACTGGCAGAAATACGCCGCAATCCCGCCAATGTTCTACCCGACCCACAGCTTTTCCATGCCACTGTCGATCACCGGGGCGCGGGTGACGCATATTTCGGCACATGGCTTTGTCGATCGCGGGGCCGACGCGGGTTACGGCGCGGGGCGGAACCCGTGGGACAACCCGTTTTCCAACACTGTCGCGCTGGCCCGCACATCCGATGGCGGCACCCTGCGGATTGGTGAGTTCCGGCGGTTGGGCTGGTTTCCCCTGCGCAACGGGCGCGAGGTGATGATGCCAACCTTCTATGCCTCGGACGCCTGCATGGAATCTAACATGGCGTCTACTTTTCTGACCGGCAGGCAGGGCGCGGAAGGATCGCTTAGCTATGAACATCCCGGCGTGACGGTCGATCTGGGCGCTTGGGTCGACGGCCCCTATTTCGAACACGGGTCGGCACAGGACCGCCATATTGGACTGGCCCCTGCCCATCATCCCGCCCGCCTGCCGAGGGAATACCACGGCCTTGCCAATGGCCATTCCGGGTCGCACCAATATCTGATCGATGACTTCATTCGCGCCTGCGTCGAGGATGCCCTGCCGCCCACCCATATTTGGGCCTCGGCCGCTTGGTGCGCGCCTGGGCTTGTGGCGCATCAGTCCGCTTTGCAGGGCGGTGCATTGCTGGAGGTGCCCGATTTCGGCCAGCCACCCGATGACTGGCCACGGCTGACCTATCCGCCCCGCGGGGTCGAACCTGGTCGGCCCCGCCT
>CAXNKP010000356.1:0-3450 GCA_964202815.1 Stagnihabitans sp.
CCCGTCAGGATCGACACAGCACTTTGCGGGCAAAAGTCGCGCACAATGGCCGTTGGCCCGCGCAGGCTGGCAAGGTCGATGCCTTTGCACGCAGCCACCAGCGGCAACCCGTTCAAACCCTCGCCATGCGCGGCCAAAAACCCCGCCAAAGCCTGCCTCGGCAAGGCCAGCAAGACAGCCTCAGCACCCTTAAGGTCACCCAGATCGGCTGTCACGGTCAGGCTAGGTGGAAACCGCACCCCTTCCAACCGCGCCGCGTTGGTGCGGCCTTGCGCCATCGCCGCCAAATGATCTGCATCCCGCGCCCACAGTGTCACCAAGCGGCCTGCTGTCGCCAAAGCCACGGATAGTGCCGTGCCAAATGCCCCAGCCCCCACAATGCCAATCACCCCTTGGCCCCCTTCTTGCCCGATCCGATCAAGGGCGTCGCCGCACTGTCCAGCGGCCAGCGTGGGCGTGCGGTTAGGTCGGCCGCAGAAGTACCCCCCGCCAAATGTCGTTCAATCCCCGCCCAAGCGATCATCGCGGCATTGTCGGTGCAAAGCCGCAAGGGTGGCGCGCTAAATGCCACGCCCAAGCCATCACAAACGCCCTGCAGCGCGGTGCGAATGGCATTGTTCGCCGCAACCCCCCCTGCCACGGCCAAGGTGGGGGCATCGGGCGACAACGACAGGTAAATCTCTAACGCGCGGCGGGTCTTTTCGGCCAGCACTGCCGCCACCGCCGCTTGAAACCCAGCGCACAAATCGGCGCGGTCTTGCACAGTGATGCCACCCTTGATCGCAATGACCCCGTCGCGCGCGCGCAGCACAGCGGTTTTCAGGCCGGAAAATGACATATCGCAGCCCGCACGGTCCAGCAAAGGCCGTGGCAGCGCAAAGCGTTTGGCATCACCCTTCGCCGCTTCGACTTCTACCCACGGGCCACCGGGTTGAGGCAGGGCCAACAGCTTGGCCACCTTGTCAAACGCCTCACCTGGCGCATCGTCGATCGTACCACCAAGGCGTTCGAATTGGCCTGCCGCGCGCACGATCACGAACTGGCAATGCCCGCCCGACACCAACAGCATCAGATAGGGAAAGCCCACACCATCGGTCAAGCGCGGCGTCAAAGCATGGCCCGCCAAATGGTTCACCCCCAACAACGGCAACCCCGTGGCCGCCGCAATTCCCTTGGCCAGCATCACGCCCGACAAAACCCCGCCGATCAACCCCGGCCCCGCCGTCACAGCCACGGCGTCCAGATCACCCAAGCCCAGCCCCGCCTCCGCCAAGGCACGCTCCACACAATGATCCAGCCGCTCGGCGTGGGCGCGCGCTGCAATTTCCGGCACCACGCCGCCGAAATCGGCGTGCAGGGCTGCTTGCCCTTCGACCTGCGAGCTTAACACCTCACCGCGCCCGTCGGCGTGGCGGCGCACCACGGCGGCGGCTGTATCATCGCAGCTGCTTTCGATGCCCAGAAAGGTTAAGGTCCCGCCCATTGCGCCCCTGATGAAGTTCAGGCCAGATGAACCCCGACCCCTGCCCGAGGTAGCACCTTGCCCATGCCCGCACAATCCACGCCCCTGACCGTCCTGCTTACCCGCCCAAAGGCGCAGTCTGACAGCTTTGCGCAAAGCCTGCGGGCACAGGTGCCGGGGCTGCGGGTGGTCATCTCACCCCTGATGGTGCCGGTGTTTGTGGCCGTGACCCTTCCCGAAGGTCCCCTGCAAGGCGTTATCCTCACCTCGCAAACCGGCGCGGAAGCGGCACGCCATCTGCGCGCCCATCTGCCCGATCTGGCCTATTGTGTGGGCGACCGTACCGCGCAGGTGGCGCGGGATGCGGGGTTTCGCGTCCTCTCTGCCCAAGGCGATGCCGAGGCGCTTTTAGCGCTGATTCTGCGTGAAAACGCCCAAGACCTGATCCATCTGCGCGGGCGCGAGGCGCGGGGTGATCTGGCTCAGCGGCTTTCAGCCGCTGGTGTTGTCACCCAAGAACGGATCGTTTACGCCCAAGAATCGCAGCCCCTGACCGAAGAAGCCGCTGCCCTTCTGACAGGAAACGAGTCCGTCCTTGTACCCCTTTTTTCCCCCAGAAGCGCTGAAATCCTTGGGGCGGAATGGCACCGACTGGCTGCAACCGCGCCTTTGACCGTGGTTGCCATCAGCGCGGCCGTGGCCCAAGCCACAACTTTTAGCGCAACGCCGCCGGTGATCGCGGCCCATCCCGACACCCCATCAATGCTCACCGCGCTGCTGGCGCAGGCTGTACGGCTGCGGGGTTCTTGAATAAGACACCTACGCAGCATTACCTTGAACTTAACTGACAGACCAAAGGATCCTCCATGGCCACGCCCGACGACACTGGGACGACACAGGCCCCAAACCCAAAGCGCAGGGGCTTTGCTTGGCTGATCTGGCCGCTTTTGGGCGGTGTTCTGGCGGCGGTGGCAGGCTACGGTGTCGCCCAATATGTGCCCAACGGCTGGCCGCTGGCTTCGGTCGTGACATTGCAAGACAAGGTGGCAACCCTGTCCGATCAGGTGCAAGCCTTGCAGCAAGATTTGCAAAAGGTGGGTGACCGTCTTGCCACGCTTGAAACCGCCCCCGTCCCACAGGTGGACGGCCAGAAACTTGCCGTGCTAGAGGCTAGACTTGCCGCACTGGAAGCCAAACCCATGCCAGTTGGCACTGACAGCGCCGCTCTTGCCCAATTGCGGGCCGAGGTGGCTGCGATCAAAACCGATGGTGCGGCGGTTGTTTCGGCCCAAGTGCAGGCCGATCTTGACGCCAAGGTGCAAGCGGCCGAGGCCAAGCTGGCTGCCATTGAACAGGCGGCCCAATCCCAAGCCGCAGCCACCCTGACCCGCGCCGCCTTGGGCCAGATCGCCGCGGCCCTCGACAGCGGTGCGCCCTATACTTCGGCCTTGACGGCCCTGTCGGGCGCAAACCTTGCGCCTGTCTTGGTCGACCATGCCACCGCTGGCCTGCCCAGCTTGCAATCCCTGCAATCAGCCTTCCCCGACAACGCACGCACGGCGCTAGAGGCCGCCTTGCGCGCAAATATGGGCGAAAGCTGGTCTGAACGAGTGGCGAATTTTCTGCGCACCCAAGTGGGCGTGCGCTCACTTACCCCGCGCGATGGTCCTGATCCTGACGCCATCTTGTCGCGGGCTGAAGCAGCCTTGGCGGCAGGGGATGTGGGGCAGGCCTTGGTCGAAATTGCCACCCTGCCCATCCCCGCACAGGACGCATTGACCGAATGGCGCGCGCGCGCACAGCTTCGGCTGGATGCGCAAGCTGCCCTTCAGGCCCTTTTGGCAAAGGCAGGCTAGGATGATCTGGTCGCTTTTGCGCATCGTTGTCTTTCTGGTGGCCCTTTTGGCGCTGGCCTTTGGCTTTACCCTTCTGGCGCAGGCCGATGCGGTGTTGCGACTGTCTTTTGCCGGATGGGAACTGACGATGCA
>CAXNKP010000357.1:0-3420 GCA_964202815.1 Stagnihabitans sp.
CCAGCAAGGATTCCACCGCAAAGGCCGCCATGGGCGAACCCGGCGCGCGGTAGGCGGCGGCTTTGGGGCGGTTGGCCAAAACCTCGACCCCGTCATGCTGCACGGCGGGGACGTTGTAGCAGGCCAAGGCGCAGCTTAACGCCTCGCCCACCGGCGATGCGCCCAAGAACGCCCCGCCTTGCATACGGAAATTCACCTTGGCGGCAGTCAGTTTGCCGTCCTTGGTCATGCCCAGCTTCACATCCATCGAGGCCGAGGCCGTAGGCCCCGTGGCCCGCAGCACATCAGACCTGCTCATCACCAGCTTGACCGGACGGCCCCCTGCCTTGCGGCTAAGGGCCAAGGCCAAAGGCTCCATGAAGATGATCGTCTTGCCGCCAAAGCCGCCACCGATTTCCGAAGGCGTCACGCGCAGGCCAGATGCGTCAATCCCCAGCACCGCCGCACACATCCGGCGGATGTACCATTGGCCTTGGGTGCACACCCACATCTCGCCCTTGCCATCCGCGCCCAGTTGGGCGACGCAGGCGTGGGGTTCGATATAGCCTTGGTGGGTGGCTTCGGTCTTATAGGTCTGCTCGCGCACCAGATCGGCGGCGGCAAAGCCTGCTTCGATATCGCCATGGCCGAAGTCGATGCATTTCACCACATTCGGCGGCGATCCTGCGGGAACCGAGTGATCAGCTGCCCCCGTGCGCACCACGGGCGCATCGGGGCGGATGGCGTCATCAACGTCGATCACATGGGGCAGGACTTCGTAGTCTACCTTCACCAACTTGGCCGCATCTTCCGCCAAAAGGCGCGAGGTCGCCGCCACTGCCGCCACAGCGTGCCCATCATACAGGGCCACGTCACCGGCCATCGAGTTTTCTTGCAGGTTCCAATCCTCACCCGTCAAACCCGTCGGGAAATCGGCCCGCGTCACCACGGCCTTCACACCGTCCAGCGCCAAAGCGGCCGAGGCGTCGATTTTCAAGATCCGCGCATGGGCGTGGGGCGAACGGACCACGGCGGCAAAAAGCATCCCCGGCAGGGTCATATCCGCGCCATAGCGCGCACGGCCTGTTACCTTGTCCAACCCGTCGGGGCGGTTGGGACGGGTGCCGATCAGGCGGAATTCGGTGGTGCGTTCGTCTTTGGCCATCACACTGCCTCTCGCATTTCAGATGCGGCGTCCATCACGGCGCGCACGATTTTGTCATAGCCTGTGCAGCGGCACAGGTTGCCTGCCAGCCAATAGCGCACTTCGGTTTCGGTCGGGCTGGCGTTTTGATCCAGCAAGGCCTTGGCGGCCACCAAGATACCGGGCGTGCAGAACCCGCACTGCAAAGCGGCATGTTCGATAAACGTGCGCTGCAACGGGTGCAGGGTGCCGCCATCCGAAATACCCTCGACCGTGCCGATGGCTTTGCCCTCGGCCTCGACCCCAAGGACAAGGCAGGCGCAGACCAGCACCCCATCGACTGTCACCGAACACGCCCCGCAATCACCCGTCCCGCAGCCCTCTTTGCTGCCCGTCAGGCCCAACTGGTCGCGCAGGCAATCCAACAGCGATTCGCGCGGGTCGGCCAGAAAATCAACCGAATCGCCGTTGACGACGGCAGAGACATGAATCTTGCTCATTTGGCTTCTCCTTTGGCGCGGGCATAGGCGATGCGGGCGGTGCGGGCGGCGAGAACGGCTGTCACGTCCTTGCGAAAGGCGATGGTGCCGCGCCGGTCGGTGATGGGTTGGGCGGCCGCGGTGGCTGCGGCTTGCAAGGCGGCAAGGGTGCGATCATCCAGCGTGGTGCCGATCAAGGTTGCTGCCGCTTCGGCCACCAAGATCACCTTGGGGGCCACAGCGCCCAAGGCGACACGGGCGGTGGCGATCTTGTCACCCTCCAGCGTTAGGCTGATGGCGCAGCCGACCACGGCAATGTCCATCTCGGTGCGCGGGATAAAGCGCAAATAGGCATCGCCGCCGTGCGCGCCGCGCGGTGGAAGATGGATGGCAGCGACAATCTCGCCCGGCTGCAAATGGGTGCGGCCAGGGCTTGCGGGAATATCCTCGACCGCCAACTGGCGCGTGCCGTTTGGCCCCACAAGCGTCACCGTAGCCCCCGCAGCGATCAAACCAGGCACCGAATCAGCCGCTGGTGAGCCGTTGCACAAATTTCCTGCCAGCGTGGCGCGGCCCTGCACTTGGGTAGAGCCTACCAGTTGCATCCCCTCCACCACGCCCGGCCATTCGGCCACCAACCCTGCATGACGGCCCAGTTCTGCCCCGGACACGGCAATCCCAATCGTCCATCCGCCATCGGCGGCGCGGACGATGTCATGCACACCGGGGATAAGCTTAAGGTCAATCAGATCGTCGGGCGTGACAGTTCCGGCGCGCAGTTGCACGAGAACATCGGTACCACCGGCCAAAAAGCGGGTCACCCCGCGCGCGCTGGCGGCAATCTTGATGGCGTCTTCGAAGGTCTGCGGCTTATGATAGTGCATCTTGCCTCCTCTGGGCGAGGTTCCGGGTTTTGCAAACACCCTAAGCGAATTTTGCAGCCAGCGCCAATGACCCAAAGTGAAGTTTTACAGGAAAAACGCGGCCCTTGATGACCGGGTTGAAGACCTAGCCAAAATAGCCGGACGCTTGTCATCGGCAAGATATCTTGGCCTCCCTAGGCACAAGGACCAGAAGGGTCAACGAAAAGGCACGAACCCATTGCTTTTATGCTAATTTTCCGTGGCAGTGTTTGAACTTCTCGCCCGAACCGCAGGGGCAAAGGTCGTTGCGCGCCGGATTGCCCCAAGTGGTGGGATCGGCGGCATCAAAGCCTGTTCGGGGAGCGCTGGCGGTTGCGGTCGCCGCTTTCACCTGAGCAAGTACAGGTGCAGGTGCTGCTGCCGTTGGGGGGGCAGGTGCGGGGGTCGGACGGGCGGCGGGGGCCTCGGCGGCGCGGGTGGCTTGTTGTTGGGCCTGCATCTGGGCCATCATGGCTTGCTGCTCTTCCGCCGTCATCGGGCGCACAAGGCCAAGCTTTTGCGTCACCTCTTGCCGAAGCGAGTTCAAAAGCGATTCAAACAGCGCAAAGGCCTCGGTCTTATACTCGTTCAGCGGGTCACGCTGGGCGTAGCCGCGAAATCCCACCACGGTGCGCAGATGTTCCAGCGTGACCAAATGCTCGCGCCATTTGGCATCGATGGTTTGCAGCAGGAACTGCTTTTCGATGGTGCGCATCGTTTCGGCGCCAAAGGTTTCCAGCTTTACCGCCATCTGCTTGTCGCTTTCGGCGACCAGACGTTCCAGTACTGTGGATTGATCCACGCCTTCTTCTGCAGCCCAAGCAATGATGGGCAGATTCATGTTCATCTTTTCGATGACGGCGGCATAAAGGCCGGGGGCGTCCCATTGATCGGCGTAGGATTTCGGCGGCAGGTA
>CAXNKP010000358.1:0-3413 GCA_964202815.1 Stagnihabitans sp.
GTGGGCCCCGGTTCAAACAAATCGCCCAAAGACTCAAACGCACAATAGGCGTCATTGTTGGCAAGAAATGCAGCCGGGTCGCAGCCTTGCCCGCGCAGGCGCTGGATCGAGCTGCCGTCGGCAAAGGCCCCGGCATTGTTTTCAGACCCGTCTATCCCATCGGTATCCGCTGCAAGCGCTGCAAAGGGTACACCTTGCGCCGCCAAAGCCAGCGCCAGCAGGAATTCGCTGTTGCGGCCACCGCGCCCTTTGCCGCGCAGGGTTACCGTGGTTTCGCCGCCCGAAAGGATCACCACGGGGCGGGGAAAGGGGCGGTTTCGGGCGGCAACCTCGCGCGCGATAGCGGCGTGCATGCGGCCAATATCGCGCGCCTCGCCCTCGATCGCGTCGGACAGGATGACGCAAGGAACGCCCATCCTTTGGGCATTTGCAGCCGCCGCTTCCAGCGAAAGGCGGGCAGAGGCGATGAGCTTGACCTGATGCCCTTCAAAGCGTGCGTCATTGGGCAGGGGGGCCAAGCCCTCTTCTGCCGCAAGCCAAGCCGCCACCTTTGCTGGCAGATCAATGCGCCAACTCTCAACCAAAGCCCGCGCCTCTGGCCGCGTCACAAAATCGGGCACCGTCGGGCCAGAGGCCACCTGTGCCGGATCGTCCCCCGGTACATCCGACACCACCAAACTGACCACCCGCGCCGGAAAACACGCCACAGCCAATCGCCCGCCCTTGATGCCCGACACCTGCTTGCGAAGGGCATTCATCACCGAGATCGGCGCGCCAGAGGCCAAAAGCGCCCGGTTCAGCGCCACCTCATCGCCAAGGTTCAAATCCCCCGGTGGGCAAGGCAAAAGGGCAGACCCACCGCCGCAGATCAAGGCCACCACAAGATCATCGGACCCAAGGCCTTCAACGGCCGCAAACATCGCTGCCGTTGCGGCAAGGCCTGCCTCATCGGGCACGGGATGCGCAGCTTCCAGCACCCTAATCCGCTTTGTCGGGCAGCCATAGCCATAGCGGGTGACCACGACACCCTCCAAAGGCCCGTCCCACAGCGTTTCGAAGGCTGCGGCAAGTTGGGCTGCCCCCTTGCCCGCCCCAATCACCACGACACGGCCTTTGGGCCTTTCGGGCAGGTGGGCCCGAAGCGCTGCAAGCGGGTCTGCGGCTTGAACGGCCGATTCGAAAAGCTGGGTCAGAAAGATCTTGTCTTCGGGCGTCATAGGGCTTTGCATTCCGGTTAAAACTGGGGTTTTCGCTGGGCGCGGAAGGCTGCAAGGCCTTTGGCCAAACCGCTGGACCTGCGGCATAGGCGCCAGCGAGGATGTCGCCAACGCGCCCCTGCTTTTCGCCTTTGGCGCTGTTGATCAGCATTTTTGTCAGATCGGTTGCCAAAGGCGCGGGAAAGCACGCGGTCAGCTACGATCTGCGCCGCGCCCAAGCCCTCTGCGGTTGGGACAACTTGATCGCCGATGCCAAGCACCTGTGCCTGATCCGGGTTGAAAACCCCTGCCATCAGAGCCATCCGACGCGCCGTTGGCGCGCCAAAGCGGCCGCTAAGGCGCTGGGCGCCGGACCAACCTGTGATAATACCCAAGCCCGGTTCGGGCAGGCGAATCTTCACATGGGCCTTGGCAATGCGCAGGTCGGCGCAGGCGGCAAGCACTCGTCCGCGGCCAAGGCAATGGCCGTTCAGAACCGCGATCCAAGGCTGGCGCAACCGCGCCAAGGTGTCAAAGGCCTGAAGCCCGGCGCGCAGCCACTGCATGCGGAACGCCTGGGGGGACAGCACGCTCCACGCCGCAATATCGCCGCCAGCCCAAAAAGACTTGCCCTTTCCAGTCAGGATCACAACCCTTGCGTCCGACCGTTCGATCTGGCGGCAAAGCGGCACCAAGGCATCGACCATCGCCGCATCCAAAGCATTAAGCTTTTCTGCCCGCCGGAACACCAGCCGGGCAACTTTGCCGTCAAACCTCAGCTTAAGCCTAGCGTCATTCATAGGGCCAGCCCGAAAAGGGGTTCCAAAAATAGCCACCGGTCCATCGTCTTGATATTTTCAGCCAAGCGCAAGGGGGTTGGGGCTTGGGTGAGGATATCGCGATGAAGATCCATGCCGCTGGTGATTTCTGTCACCAACAGCCCATCGACCGTCAACCGCATCATGCAGCGTTCGGTGACATAAGTGATGTCTTGACCCTGCGCGCGCGGCGACCCTAGAAACTGACTTGATCCACCTTCGCCACCACCTTGGCATCCCTTGGGCCAAGCACCTGACTTGTTGTAACTGACCTTGGCGAAATGGACTTTGGGCAGGTTAAGCACGTGAGCGATAAGCTCTATATCGGGCGGATCGACAAGTTCGCGCCCTACCACCAAGCTGATGATTTATCTGTGACGATATGGACTTCTATTGTGAAGAATGCGGCCGTAGCAATTTCTAGCTAACTCACCCGCACTTGGAATGGCTACAATCGTTGCAGGTCATGCAGCCTTCTTTCATCTGCACCGCAAAGCTGCCGCAACTGGGACAAGCTGCCCCCCTCGGGCTGCCGCCCACCACCATTTTCTCGGCATGTGGGTCGCTTTTCAGGCCTAACCCTTCACCTTCAATAAACCCAATCGCGATCAGGTGGCGCTCTATCACCCCACCGATGGCGGCCAATATCGAGGGTACATAGCGCCCCTCCATCCAGGCCCCGCCACGCGGATCGAACACGGCTTTAAGCTCTTCCACCACGAAAGAGATATCTCCGCCGCGCCGGAACACCGCGCTGATCATCCGCGTCAGGGCCACGGTCCAGGCGAAATGCTCCATGTTTTTGGAATTGATGAACACTTCAAACGGGCGGCGATGGCCGGAGATGATGATATCGTTGACGGTGATATACAGCGCATGTTCGCTGCCCGGCCATTTGACTTTGTAGGTGTTGCCCTCAAGGGCAGCGGGCCGGCTGAGCGGTTCGGCCAAGTAGACGACTTCGCCACCTTTCTCCTCGGGCACCTGCGCGGGGGCAGCGGGGGCGGCCTCGCTCACCGTCAGCACCGATCCTGTCACGGCATTGGGGCGATAGGTGGTGCAGCCTTTGCAGCCTTGATCCCAAGCCGCCATGTAAACCTCTTGGAAGGCGTCAAAGCTGATGTCTTCGGGGCAGTTGATGGTTTTCGAGATCGACGAGTCAATCCATTTCTGTGCGGCCGCCTGCATCCTCACATGATCCAGCGGCGGCAGGGTTTGGGCGTTGACGAAATAGTCGGGCAAGGGCGCATCGCCATGGGTTTCGCGCCACAGGCGCACCGCATAGTCAACCACCTCTTCGTGCGTGCGCGAGCCGTCTTTTTGCAACACTTTGCGGGTGTAGGCATAGGCAAAGACCGGCTCGATCCCTGACGAGACATTGCCAGCATAAAGGCTGATC
>CAXNKP010000359.1:0-3395 GCA_964202815.1 Stagnihabitans sp.
GCCGCCGTTACGTTGCGCACCGATACGATCGGTGTACCAGTGGCGGGCGGCTGCTCTGCGCGGGCAAAGCTGCGCACGGCCCAAAGGCTTTGGGTATACTCCTCGCGGGGCGCGGTCAGCATGGTTCGGGTGTCAGTTTCTTCAACCTCAGCGCCCCGAAGCAGAACTTTGATACGGTCGGCCATCTGGGCCACGACCGCAAGGTCATGGGTGATGTAGATCGCCGCTGTGCTGAACTGGCGCACGATGTCGCGGATCGCGGCCAGAACCTCGATCTGCGTCGTCACGTCCAGCGCGGTCGTTGGTTCGTCGAAGATGATCAGGTCGGGCCGGCAGGACATCGCCATCGCCGTCATCGCCCGCTGCAATTGCCCGCCCGAGACCTGGTGGGGGTAGCGGAACCCGATATCGTCTGGATTGGGCAGGCGCATGCGGCGGTAAAGCTCAACGGCATCCACCCCAGCCTTCTCGCGCGGCATGACCCCGTGAACGACTGGGCCTTCGCAATACTGGTCGATCAGCCTGTGCGCGGGGTTGAAGCTGGCGGCCGCCGATTGCGCCACATAGGCGATGCGCTTGCCGCGCAGCCCCCGACGCTGCGCCTCGGGGGCGGTGCGCAGGTCGATGCCGTCAAAGTCGATGGTCCCGCCCGAGATGCGGCAACCGTCGCGGGCAAAGCCCATTGCCGCCAGACCCAAAGTAGATTTCCCCGCCCCGGATTCCCCGATAAGGCCCAGAACTTCGCCCCTGTGCAGGGTCAGGTTCACTCCTTTTACAATCTCGTGCCAAGCTTCCCCCGAACGGCCTTCGATCTGCAGGTCCCTGATGGTCAGAAGCACCGTTTTTCCCATGGTTCTATTCCTTCAACCCGCTGGCGCGGTGCAATTGCCAGTCCACCACGAAGTTCACCGCCACGGTCAGCAGTGCAATCGCACCGGCAGGCAGAAGCGGCGTGATGTCGCCAAAGGTGATCAGCGTGGCATTCTCGCGCACCATCGACCCCCAGTCGGCAGTGGGCGGCTTGATCCCAAGGCCAAGAAATGAGAGCGCCGAGATCGACAGGAAAACAAAGCAGAAGCGCAACCCGAACTCGGCCACCAAGGGTGCCATCGCATTGGGCAATATCTCGCGCCGGATCAGCCGCCACATGCCCTCACCGCGCAGGCGGGCGGCCTCGATATAGTCCATCACCACGATGCCTTGGGCGACCGACCGTGCCAGACGGTAGACACGCGTCGCATCGACCGCAGCGATCACGAGGATCAGTGTCAAGACTGAGGTGCCAAAGATCGTCAGCAGCAAAAGCGAGAAGATCAGCGCAGGAATGGCCATCAGCGCATCGACAAAGCGCGACAGTCCTTGGTCAAGACGACCACCAACCAACGCCGCCCAAATGCCCAGCACCGCGCCCACCACAAAGGCCAGCGCCGTCGTGGCGAAAGCGATGCCCACGGTATTGCGCGCGCCATAGATAAGCCGGGTCAGCATGTCACGGCCCAGTTTGTCGGTGCCAAGATAATAGGGTGACCCCCACGGCAGGTACTGGTCGCCCAGAACCTCGCCCTCACCGAAGGGGGCGATGGCGGGGGCTAGGATGGCCACGACGACGTAGACCACGATCACCGCCAGACCGAACGACGCTGTCAGCGGCATGTCGCGGAACATCGGCCTGTGATGCGCCCGAGCAGCCGCTTTCAACCCTGCGCGGGCAGCAAAACCGATGATGAAGAACAAGCCCAGCCCAACGATGATCGAGATGAAAATTGTCATGGCCCTACGTCCTGTGCATCAGGCGCGGATTGGTGATCGTCGAGAGCACATCCGCAAGAAGGTTAAGCAGGACGTAGGCCGAGGCAAAGATCAGCGCGATGGCCTGTACCACCGGGATGTCGCGGTTTGTTACCGCATCGATCATCAATTGCCCAAGGCCGGGATAGACAAAGACCACCTCAACAACAACGACGCCTGTGATGAGATAGGCAAGGTTCAGCGCGACCACGTTGATGATGGGCGCAAGCGCGTTCGGCACCGCATGGCGCAGCACGACGCGAATCGGTGACATGCCCTTCAGCCGCGACATCTCGATATAGGGGCTTGCCAGCAGGTTGATGATCGCGGCCCGCGTCATCCGCATCATGTGGGCGGTGACGACAAGGGTCAACGTCAGGGCGGGCAGGAAGGCCGAATACAAAAGGTCGCCCGTCGTGGTTGACGCAGTTATGCGCACCATCGACGGAAAGAGGCCGGTCTGCGCCAGCCAAAGGACAAGGATGTAGGCTACGAAGAACTCAGGGAAGGAAATCGCCGTCAGCGCCAGTGCGTTTGAGGCGCGGTCAAAGATCGAATTGCGCCAAAGTGCAGCCAGCACCCCCAGCAGCAGCGACAAAGGCACCGACAGGGCCGCAGCATAAAGCGCCAAAAACAGCGTATTGCCCAGCCGCGTGCCAACCAGTTCCGAAATCGGCTTTTTCGTGGCCATCGACACGCCAAGATCGCCTTGCAGCACGTCCGTCAGCCAGTTCCAGTAGCGCAGGGGTGCCGGATCATTAAGCCCCAGTTGCGCGCGCAGCGCGGCCAAGGTTTCCTCTGTTGCCGACTGGCCCAAAAGCTCGCGAGCAAGATCGCCCGGCAAAAGCTCGGTCGCCCCGAAGATCACCAGAGAAATGATAAACAGGGTCAGCACGCCCAGCAGCAGCCGCTGCCCGATCATACGCCAGATGTCGTTCATCCTGTCCCCCGGTTCGTCCAAGTCCTTTGCGGGCTTGATGCCACAATGGCCGAAAAGCTCCGGCGAGGTACCCCCGCCGAAGCCCGTTCAGATGACCCCTAAGATCAGGCGAACCACCAGCGTTCGACCGCCCGGAACCCGTCGAGGTTCCAGTTGCCGCCGATCTGGTCCGGCGTCGCCACGTTGTTGGCCAGAGCCATCACATAGTTGTTGTACATCGGAATGATGGTCGAGCCTTCGAAGGAGACGATCCGCTGCATCTCTTGGTACATTTCGCGGCGCTTGGCGTCGACCAGTTCGGAACGGGCGGCAACGAGCAGCTTGTCGAACGCCTCGTTCGACCAGTAGCCTTCGTTCCAGTCGGCACCGGTCTGGTAGGCCATGGTGAACATCTGATCTTCGACCGGACGGCCGCCCCAATAGCTGGCAGCGAACGGCTTCTTCATCCAGACATTGTCCCAGTAGCCGTCATCCGGTACCCGGTCGACATTGATCGTGATACCGGCGACCGAGGCTTTCTCGTTCATCAGTACGGCCGCATCGACGGCACCCGAGAAGGCGGCATTGGCAGCCGCCAGGCTCACCTCAAGTTTGTCAAGACCGGCCTCCTTCAGGTAGAACTTCGCCTTGTCCGGATCATAAGTCTTTGCTTCCATTTCGGCGAAGT
>CAXNKP010000360.1:0-3394 GCA_964202815.1 Stagnihabitans sp.
CCTGCATTTCGACGGGGCGAATTTCGACCATCGGGTCCACCTAGCCTGTTGGGCGGATCACCTGCTCGACAAAGGCCCCCCCCGCTTGTTCCAACTCCCAAGCCGAGGGTGTGGCGGACACGAACACCGATTGCGGGCGCATCGCGTCCCATTCTTCGAACTTCAAGGGGCGGTTGTCCATGCAAGAGGGCAGGCGAAAACCGTGTTCGGCCAAGGTCATCTTGCGGCGAAAGTCGCCCTTGTACATGCCGCCGATCTGCGGCACCGAAACGTGGGATTCGTCGGCAAACACAATGGCATTGTCGGGGATGAATTCAAACAGCGTGGGCGGCGGTTCGCCCGGGGCGCGGCCGGTCAGATAGCGTGAGTAGTTTTCGATCCCCGCACAGGCCCCCGTCGCCTCGATCATCTCGACATCGAAATTGGTGCGCTGTTCCAGACGCTGGGCTTCCAGCAGTTTGCCTTCGGTGACAAACCGATCAAGGGTTTGTTGCAGTTCAAACTTTATCCCCTTCACCGCCTGTTGCAGCGTGGGGCGTGGGGTGACGTAGTGGGAATTGGCATAGACGCGAATTTGCTTGAAAACATCGGTTTTGGCCCCCGTCAAAGGGTCAAATTCCGTGATCGATTCCAGCTCTTCGCCAAAGAAGGAAAATCGCCATGCGCGGTCTTCCAAGTGGGCAGGCCACAGTTCTATCGTATCGCCGCGCACCCGAAACGATCCGCGCGCAAAGCCCATTTCGTTGCGCCGATAGGCTTGTGTGACAAGCTCGGCGATCATCTTGCGCGGGTCGTAGCTTTGGCCCACGATCAAATCTTGCGTCATCGCCGAATAGGTTTCGACTGAGCCGATGCCGTAGATGCACGACACCGACGCGATGATGATCACATCGTCGCGTTCCAGCAGCGCGCGGGTGGCCGAGTGGCGCATCCGGTCGATCTGCTCGTTGATCTGCGATTCTTTTTCAATATAGGTGTCGGTGCGGGCCACATAGGCTTCGGGCTGGAAATAGTCGTAGTAGCTGACGAAATATTCCACGGCATTTTCGGGAAAAAAGCCTTTGAATTCGGTGTATAGCTGCGCTGCAAGGGTTTTGTTCGGGGCCAAGATGATGGCCGGACGTTGGGTTTGTTCGATCACCTTGGCCATTGTGAAGGTCTTGCCCGTACCGGTAGCGCCAAGCAAAACCTGATCATGGTCGCCCGCCAGAACGCCTGCTGACAGTTCGGCAATCGCTTTGGGCTGGTCGCCCGCCGGTTGAAACGGCGTGTGCATGACAAAGCGCCGCCCGCCTTCCAGTTTGGGGCGGGTCAGAACCTCGGGGCGGGTGGCAAGTGCGTTGTCGTTGTTGTGGGGCATGGTGATTCCCTTCACGTCCCAATCTATTCTGATTTTGTTCCCGTTAAAGGGGCAGGGCGGCTTCGTTGCGCAATCGTTAAGAAAACACCTGTAACTTTACGCAAAAGCCGCAAGGAGGCCCCTTCTGGGCGATTGAAACTGCCCTGCGTTCAGGCCAAGATGACCCTGCAAGCAGCAATCCCTGTCGGCCAACCGCACCTCACACCCCACACCCAAACCCAGTGGTTGGCCGACAGCACCTTGCCTTTCCCCCCAACTTCGCAATACTTGATATGTACCGTATTCATGAGGTTTTCTATGCGTGCGCGCATCTATCAACCCGCCAAAACGGCGATGCAGTCTGGCACCGCCAAGGCCAAGGGCTGGGTGCTGGAATTTGCCCCCGCCTCGGCCCGCAGTGTTGACCCGCTGATGGGGTGGACTTCGTCTGACGATATGGACGCCCAAGTGCGCCTGCGGTTTGAAACCCGCGAGGCGGCAGAGGCCTACGCCACTGCGCGCGGTATCGAATTTGACGTGGTCGACCCCCACGCCCGCCGCCCGAATATCCGCGCAGGTGGTTATGGTGAAAACTTTGCCACCTACCGCAAAGGTGTTTGGACCCACTAAGCCCGCGGGCCCGCGACAGCCGATTGCCCCCAAAGAGCAGAGACGTAATGAAGCAACTCGCGCTTGCCCTTGTTTCCTTCCTGTTTGCCTCGCCCGCACTGGCCAATCCGGCCACGTCCGAAGGGGCCGATCATCTGACGCAGGTGTTCCAAAGCTACTTTGGCCAGCATGCGGACGTGTTTAGCATCGTGGCCCATGGCGATTTCTATGATCTGACCGTGGATGTGCGCCCCTTGTTCTCTTATGGTCAAGATGCGGGCGTGACCGGCAGCCTTAGCCGGGTAGCGATGCAATTGGTTGATAACAGTGACGGAACCTGGGGCGTCAGTCTGGATCAGCCGATTAGCATCGACCTGTCGATCCCCGAGGTCTTCGACCTGAGCCAAGAGGTTGCGAGCGTTTCCTTTACCGGGACCTTCGATGATGTCTTGTTGACCTTCACCGAGGCGAAAGCCACGTTTTCCGGCATGAAAATCGTTGAGACGATCTATCTGCCCGATGCCCCACCCCAGATCATAGAGGTGGTGTTAGACACGGGTTCGATGAAAAGCATGGGCCAAGCGGCAGTGGGCGGTGGCAGCGATTCGCATACGACCCTCTTCGTCTCTGGCATAACCCAGACGGTGATAACCCCCGCGATGAATGGCGACCGTGCCATGCCCATCACGATAAAGGCCGAAAGCCTGTCTCAAACCGTGACAGGCACCCGGTTCATGCGGGCTGAAATACTGCAACTAGCCTCATGGATTGCCTCTCATCCCGACCAAGCCGCCAAAGATGCTGATCGGGCCGGGTTGAAGGCGATCCTCACCGCCGCCATGCCCTTCTTTGGCAATTTGCAGGGATCTGGCACGGTTAGCATGTTGAGTGTTGACACGCCCATGGGCGCGTTGGGGGTTGAAGAGGTTGGCTTTGCCATCGACATGAACGGGGCCCTTGCAGATGGCAAGTTCCGTGAGGCGTTCACATTCGCGGGTTTAACGCTTCCAGCGGGTCTTGTGCCAGATTGGGCGGAACCCTTGGTGCCGCAGTCGATGTCTTTGGACGTGCAGGTCACCGATTTTGACCCAGCCGCGGCCGTTACCGCGGCGCTTTCCACTCTTGATTCGCCCGCCGTCAGCGCGACTGGGCCAGAGTTTGACGCCAAACTGCTTGCCGCCCTGCTGCCCAAGGGGACGGTCACGGTTAGGTTGAACCCAGGGGTTTTGACCGGTGCTGATTATGAATTGACCTACGAAGGCGCTATGGTCATGGGCCCTGATATGGAAGTGCCCACAGGCACAGCCACCGTCACCCTGACGGGGGCTGATGCACTTGCCGCCGTACTTGGCAATGTCCCCGATGACATGAAGGCTGAGGCAATGATGGGCTTTGGGATGGCGCAAGGCATGGCCAAGGCTGAGGGCGACAAACTGGTTTGGCAGA
>CAXNKP010000361.1:0-3388 GCA_964202815.1 Stagnihabitans sp.
CGCGCAATGTGGTGGCGCGGTTTCCAAGTTTGGAGCGGGCGGTAGAATGCTACCACTCACCCGCCTATCAAGAAGCGCTGTCTTTTGCCAAAGGCGCGGCAGAGCGGGAATTAAGTGTGGTGGAAGAGGCGGAATAACCCGCCCGCCCAGCGCCAAGAAAAAGGCCGCCCATCTGGGCGGCCTTTTGTTTACTGCCCGCTGCGCGATTGGCGCTTGCGGTCGTTGGAATCAAGGAAACGTTTGCGCATCCGGATGTTTTTCGGCGTCACTTCCACCAACTCATCATCGTCGATATAGGCAATTGATTGTTCCAGCGACAGTTTGACAGGCGTGGTCAGGCGCACAGCCTCATCCGTGCCCGAGGCGCGCACGTTGGTCAACTGCTTGCCCTTGAGCGCGTTGACTTCAAGGTCATTGTCGCGGTTATGCTCGCCGATGATCATGCCGCCGTAGATCTGCTCTTGCACGCCGATAAAGAAGTGGCCGCGATCTTCCAGTTTCCACATGGCATAGGCCACCGAAATACCAGTTTCCATCGAGATCAAGACGCCCTGACGGCGGCCTTCGATGGGGCCCTTATGCGGGGCCCAGCCATGAAAGACGCGGTTCAAAACACCCGTGCCGCGCGTGTCGGTCATGAACTGGCCGTGATAACCGATCAACCCACGCGAAGGGACATGGGCGATGATGCGGGTTTTGCCCACACCGGCGGGCTTCATCTCGATCATATCGCCCTTGCGCGGGCCGGTCAGTTTTTCGATCACAGCGCCGGTGTATTCGTCATCGACGTCGATCGTGACTTCTTCAATGGGCTCGTGCCTGACACCGTCAATTTCGCTAAAAATCACACGCGGGCGCGAGATGGACAACTCAAACCCCTCGCGGCGCATGTTTTCGATCAACACGCCCATTTGCAATTCGCCGCGACCCGATACCTCAAAGGCGTCACCGCCGGGGGTATCAGCCACTTTGATGGCCACGTTGATTTCGGATTCCTTCATCAGACGTTCGCGGATCACGCGCGATTGCACCTTGTTGCCATCTTTTCCGGCCAAGGGACTGTCGTTGATGCCAAAGGTCACGGTGATGGTGGGCGGGTCGATGGGTTGGGCGGGCAGGGCTGTATCAACCGATGGGTCGCACAAAGTATCGGCCACGGTGGCCTTGGTCATACCGGCGACGGTGACGATGTCACCGGCCAAGGCTTCATCCACCGCTGTCATGTTCAAGCCGCGAAAAGCCAGAACCTTGGTGACGCGGAAGGCTTCGATCCGCTCGCCGGTGCGGGTCATGGCTTTAAGTTGGGTGCCCACGGTCAAACGGCCGGCTTCGATGCGACCTGTCAAGATACGGCCAATGAAAGGGTCTGCCGACAGGGTGGTGGCCAGCATTTGGAACGGCTCATCCACGCGAGAGATTTGCTTGGGGTGCGGGACATGGCTGACGATCATGTCAAAGAGCGCGTCAAGGTTCTTGCGCGGCCCGTCCAGCGACATATCGGCCCAGCCGTTGCGGCCTGAGGCGTAGATATGGGGGAAATCCAGTTGGTCATCGGTTGCGCCCAAGTTGGCGAACAGGTCGAACACTTCGTTCAGCGCGCGTTCGGGTTCGGCATCGGGCTTATCAACTTTGTTCAGCACAACAATCGGACGCAGGCCCAAGGCAAGGGCCTTGGCCAGCACGAATTTGGTCTGCGGCATCGGGCCTTCGGCGGCGTCAACCAACAGGCAAACGCCGTCTACCATCGACAAGATCCGCTCAACCTCGCCACCGAAATCGGCGTGGCCGGGGGTGTCGACGATGTTGATGCGAATGCCGTCATGTTCCACGCTGGTACATTTGGCCAGAATGGTGATGCCGCGTTCGCGTTCGATATCATTGCTGTCCATCGCGCGTTCGGACACTTGCTGCCCTTCGCGGAAAGAGCCGGATTGTTTCAAAAGCTCGTCAACGAGCGTGGTTTTGCCATGGTCGACGTGGGCGATAATGGCGATGTTGCGAAGCTCCATCGGGGCGGTCTCTTTCGGTTTTCTGCGGTTGCGAGGGCCTTACAGGGTTTGCGCTTGGAAAGCCAGAGGCGTTCCAAATGAAAAGGCCAGGGGCGGGGCAGCCCCCCGGACCAAGCGAAAGCCGGGGGGGCCAGCCCCCCGGACCAAACGAAAGCCGGGGGGCCAGCCCCCCGGACCCCCCGGGATATTTACACACATATGAAAGGGTTAGCTGATCAGGGCTTTGTCAAGGTATTCGGCGACTTTTTCCAGATAGCCGATGGTGGTGAGCCATTTTTGATCGGGGCCGACCAGCAGGGCCAGATCTTTGGTCATCCAGCCGTCTTCGACGGCATCCACGGTTACCTTTTCAAGCGTTTGGGCAAAGCGCAGCAGTTGGGCATTATCGTCCAACTTGGCGCGGTGTTTCAGCCCACCTGTCCAAGCAAAGATCGAGGCGACCGAGTTGGTGGAAGTTTGCTGGCCCTTTTGGTGCTGGCGGTAGTGGCGGGTGACGGTGCCATGGGCGGCCTCGGCCTCAACAATCTTACCATCGGGGGTCATCAGAACCGAAGTCATCAGGCCCAAAGAGCCAAAGCCCTGCGCCACAGTGTCAGACTGCACATCGCCGTCATAGTTTTTGCAGGCCCAGACATAGCCGCCCGACCATTTCATCGCCGAAGCCACCATATCGTCAATCAGGCGGTGTTCGTAATGGATACCAGCTGCCGTGAATTTGTCTTCAAATTCTTCGGCATAGACCTTGGCGAAGAGATCTTTAAAGCGCCCATCATAGGCTTTGAGGATCGTGTTCTTGGTCGACAGATAGACGGGCCAACCTTTGAGCAATCCGTAGTTCATCGACGAACGAGCAAAGTCGATTATGGAATCGTCAAGGTTGTACATGCCCATATAGACGCCGGCCGAGGGGGCGGCATAGACATCACGCTCAATCACCGTGCCGTCGTTGCCGACGAATTTCATCGTCAGTTTGCCAGCACCGGGGAAGTGGAAGTCGGTGGCGCGGTATTGATCGCCAAAGGCGTGGCGGCCGATCACGATGGGTTTGGTCCAGCCTGGCACAAGGCGGGGGACGTTTTGGCAGATGATCGGTTCACGAAAGATCACACCGCCCAAGATGTTGCGGATCGTGCCGTTTGGCGACTTCCACATCTGTTTCAGGCCGAACTCTTCGACGCGCTGTTCATCGGGGGTGATTGTGGCGCATTTGACGCCTACGCCGTATTTTTTGATGGCTTGCGCCGAATCGATGGTGATCTGGTCATTGGTCCGATCACGCTCTTCGATGCCCAGATCGTAATACTTAAGATCAATGTCGAGATAGGGCAGGATCAGCTTTTGCTTGATGAAGTCCCAGATGATGCGGGTCATCTCATCGC
>CAXNKP010000362.1:0-3377 GCA_964202815.1 Stagnihabitans sp.
TGCCGCTGTCGTCACTGTTCGATCCGGCCGCGCGCAGCCGTCTTGCCGAAGGGCTGGAAAGTGTCTTTGCCGCCCCCGCCACCCTTGAAATGTGGTTAGAGGGCGAGCGCGGCATAGGTCGCCCCGCCTTGGAAGGCCGCATGCTGCTGTTGCCGCTGAACGATGCGCAGGGGAACACGACGATGGCCTTGGGTTGCCTGGCCTTGGCCGGCGGCATGGGCCGCGCACCCCGCCGCTTTGCCATAATCAGACATCTGCATGACACTTTAACGCCGCAGGCAGCGCCCCCCATCCCTAGGACCAGCGACGAACATGCCTCTGATTTCGCCCCCCTGCCGGCCTTGCGCAAAATAGCCCAAATCCACCCGCTTCGCACCGCACCGCGCGCAAAAGGCCATCTGCGGTTGGTCTATTCGCGCGACTGACCCAAACGAGATCGGCCCAAGGTTGCCCTCGGGCCGAGTTTCGCAGAGATGAAGCCTGCTTACATCGCCACGCGGCGTTGCACATCGCGCATCGACGACAGTTCTTCTGACACCAAGAAGGCCAGTTCTAGCGACTGGCTGGCATTCAGGCGCGGATCACAGGCGGTGTGGTAGCGATCCGACAGATCCTCGTCCTTCACCGCACGCAAGCCGCCGGTGCATTCGGTCACATCCTTGCCGGTCATCTCGAAATGCACGCCGCCCGGAATGGTACCTTCGGCTTTATGAATGCCAAAGAACTCGCGCACTTCGCGCAGCACCGATTCGAAAGGCCGCGTTTTATAGCCCGACGCCGCCTTGATCGTGTTGCCATGCATTGGATCGCACGACCACAGCACGTTGGCACCCTCGGCCTGAACGGTCTTGATCAGACGGGGCAGATTGTCACCCACCTTGCCCGCGCCAAAGCGGGCAATCAGGGTCAAACGGCCCGGTTCGTTCTGCGGGTTCAACTTGGCCATCAGAACTTTGAGATCTTCCGCCGTAGTGGTGGGGCCACATTTCAAGCCGATCGGGTTCAGCACCCCGCGGGCGAATTCGACATGCGCGCCGTCGGGCTGACGGGTGCGGTCGCCGATCCAGATCATATGGCCCGATCCAGCCACCGGTTGGCCGGTGATCGAATCAATCCGGCAAAGCGCCTCTTCATATTCCAACAGCAAGGCTTCATGACTGGTGTAAAAATCGACCGAGGCCAGCGACGGGGCGGTTTCAGAATTGATCCCGGCAGCGTTCATGAAATCAAGCGCGTCCGAGATGCGGTTGGACAGGGCGCGGTAGCGTTCGGCCTTGTCATGTTCGGCAAAGCCCAAAGTCCAAGCGTGCACGCGGTGGATATCGGCAAAGCCACCCGTGGAAAACGCGCGCAGCAGGTTCAGCGAGGCGGCCGATTGTGTATAGGCCTGCAACATCCGCGCTGGATCGGGCACGCGCGAGGCGGTGTCGAAATCAAAGCCGTTGATGATATCGCCCCGGTAAGACGGCAATTCCACCCCGCCGATCACCTCGGTGCCTGCCGAGCGCGGCTTGGCAAACTGGCCCGCCATCCGCCCCACTTTGATCACCGGCACTTTGGCGCCATAGGTCAGCACAACGGCCATTTGAAGCATCACGCGGAAGGTGTCGCGGATGTTGTCGGCGGCAAATTCCGCAAAGCTTTCCGCACAATCGCCGCCTTGCAGCAAAAACGCCTTGCCTTCAGCAGCCAGCGCCAATTGCTTTTTCAGCTTGCGCGCTTCGCCCGCAAAGACCAGCGGCGGGTATTTGGCCAATTGCGCCTCTGCCCCGTTCAGGGCCGCTTGGTCGGGATAATCGGGCATCTGCACCCGTGGCTTTGCGCGCCAATCCGATTTTGTCCAGCCTTTGGTCATTTTCCGTGTCCTCACGTCAGAAGTTCATCGCGATATAAGGAAATTAGTGCCCTTTGCAAAGAGCAGAACGCCACCGATTTTTTCCTGCCCAATTTTCTGGCATTCCCCCTTGCAGCGGGAAACTATTCCTGTACCTATGCGTCATTAACGACACGTCAGGTCGCAACATGTCTATCGCCCCGCTTAAAGCCACCCAGACTTCTAAGCCAGAAGCTCCGCGCCGCTTTGTCTTTCTGCTGTTGGACAAATTCACCATGCTGGCCTTTGCCTCAGCCATCGAACCCTTGCGGATTGCCAACCGGGTTTTGGGAGAGACGGCCTATACTTGGGCCTTGGCGGGCGAAGGCGGGGCGTGGGCCACCTGTTCCAACGGCACGGCGTTTAAGCTGGATATGGGGCTAGACGAGATCGAGCGCGACGATATTTTATTGGCCTGCGGCGGCATCGATGTACAAAAAGCCGCGACCAAACCGATATTGAACTGGCTGCGGCGCGAGTCGCGGCGCGGGGCTATCATCGGCGGGCTTTGCACGGGGGCCTATGCCTTGGCCAAGGCGGGGCTGCTGGATGGCAAGAAAGCGACGATCCACTGGGAGAATCAGGATGGGTTCTTGGAAGAGTTCGACGATGTCACCCTGACCAAGTCGGTCTTTGTAATGGATGGCAACCGCTGGTCAACAGCAGGGGGCACCTCGTCTTTGGATTTGATGCTGAAGGTGATTGCGGGCGATCACGGCGAGGATGTCGCCAATACCGTGGCCGATCAGTTGATCTATTCCACTCCGCGCACTGATCAAGACACCCAACGCCTGTCGATCCCCACCCGCATAGGTGTACGCCACCCAAAGCTTTCCCAAGTCATCCAGATGATGGAAGGCAATATAGAAGACCCGATGTCGCCGGCCGATCTGGCCGAGGAAGTGGGCAGGTCAACCCGCCAGTTGGAGCGCCTGTTCCGCCGCTATTTAAACCGCAGCCCCAAGCGCTATTACATGGAATTGCGGCTGCAAAAGGCGCGCAACCTGTTGATGCAGACAGATATGTCGGTGATCAACGTCGCACTCGCCTGCGGCTTTGCCAGCCCGTCGCATTTTTCCAAATGCTACCGCAGCCATTATAACACAACACCCTACCGCGAGCGTGGAACCCAAGGCAATCCCACGCCGCCGATGGCAGGTCGCTTGTCGATTTAAGCGGTTGGCTGCCCATGTTGATTGGGGCCTAGATCACTTTTTTGACAGAACCACACGATCAGCACGTTGATCCCGATCAACGGGATCAGCATGATGCAAAGCCACCATCCCGATTTGCCAATGTCATGCAACCGCCGCGCCCCGACCGCAAGCGAGGGCAGAAAGTTTGCCAGGGTCCACAAATTTGACATCGTGCCGCCGTGGTAGCCCATCACCATCGTGACGGGGTCCATCATCATGACACCATGTCCAAAAACGATGCCAATCGCGGCAGTGGCAAGAATTTGGAACAGCGTCCAACACCAATAAGCCGACCGCGAGGCGCGGCC
>CAXNKP010000363.1:0-3372 GCA_964202815.1 Stagnihabitans sp.
TCACATGCGCAATCAGCG
The DNA here is from genome assembly GCA_964202815.1 of Stagnihabitans sp. Classification (GTDB taxonomy): domain Bacteria; phylum Pseudomonadota; class Alphaproteobacteria; order Rhodobacterales; family Rhodobacteraceae; genus Stagnihabitans. Next base: position 19 of record CAXNKP010000363.1, read on the forward strand.
CGATGGTGGAATTGGACTCCACTGTCGGCTGCGCCCGCGCGCCCGCTTCGGCCAGCAATTGGTTCACGATCCGGCGGTTTTGCATATCGGCTGTTAAAAGGCACAGATGTTCAGATGCCAATTCCGCCCAGGTCACCTGCTCGCGCCCCGCCAAAGGGGCGGTTTTGTGGCACAGGAAGCGGAAATATTCGGTGTAAAGCGGCACTTGCGCAACGCGGCCCAAGGGTTCGTTGTCCAGATAGGTGATGCCCGCGTCCAGTTCCAAACTGTCGATGCCAGCAAGGATCTCGGCCGAGGTGCGCGATAGGATCGTCACGCGCAGGTTGGGGTGCAGGGCGGTAAAAGGCGCGGTCAGATCAGCCACCATAGCCAAGGCCGTGGGGATCACGCCTAAGCGCAGCATCCCCGACAAGCCTGCATGAACCGAGCGCATCTCGTCTTTCATCCGCCGCACATCGCCCGAAATTTTGCGCGCCCAATCCAGCACCCGCTGGCCCTCCGGCGTTAGTCCCTGAAACCGGCTGCCGCGATAGACCAGTTGCACGCCCAGTTGATCTTCCAACTGCCGGATGGCAGACGAAAGCGATGGCTGTGTGACGCCGCAGACTTCTGCCGCGCGGCCAAAGTGGCGCTCGGCGGCGAGGGCTATAAACATGTCCAGCTTGTCGATCATAGCGCATCGTTTGCGCAATCGGCCCTTGTCCGCAAGCCCCAAGCACCCTAACTCCAGACTATGCGCTTCAATATCCCCTTTCTGCCCAAGCCCGCCCTTGTGCCCGTCCTGCGGCTGCAAGGCAGCATCACTGCGTCAGGGCGTGGCCTGTCGGATGCAGGCCTTGCGCCCTTGATCGAACGCGCGTTCAAATCAAAGCCCGCCGCTGTGGCGCTGGTGATCAATTCACCGGGCGGTTCGCCTGTACAATCAAGCCTGATTGCCGCCCGTATCCGGCGACTTTCGATCGAAAAGAATGTGCCTGTCCACGCCTTTGTCGAAGATATGGCCGCCTCGGGGGGCTATTGGCTGGCTTGTGCGGGCGATCAGATTTGGGTCGATGACAGCTCGATTTTGGGGTCAATCGGTGTGATCTTTTCGTCCTTTGGCTTTCAAGAACTGATCGCGCGGCAGGGGGTTGAGCGGCGTGTGATCACGGCGGGCAAGTCCAAAAGCTTTGCCGATCCTTTCCTGCCTCAAAAACCCGAAGACATCGACCGGATGCGCGCCCTTCAAGCCCCGATCCATCAGGCCTTCATCGCCCATGTGAAAGCGCGGCGCGGCACGCGGTTGGCCGATCAAGACCTGTTTAACGCCGATGTCTGGGTCGGCCAACAGGCCGTTGATCTGGGGCTGGCAGACGGCGTGGCGCATCTGGTGCCAAAGCTGAAAGAGCTTTACGGCGACAAGGTGCGCCTGCTTCCCTTGGGCCAAAAGCGGGGGCTTTTGTCACGTTTCGGGGTTCATCTGGCGGAAGATGTGCTATCAACGATGGAAGAGCGCGTGATGCGCGCACATTTCGGGATGTGATATGGGTGCGCTTGTTAAAATCGTTGTGATCTTTCTTGGGCTTATGCTGATCATGTCGATGATCGGCAACTTTGTGACCAAGGTCTTCCCCCCCAAGCCACCTGAGGTCGCCAAAGGCCAAACCAAGGCCAAATGCGGCAATTGCGGGCGTGCCGTGATCGCAACAGTGCCTTGCGTGTGTGGCAAGGGCTGATGCGGGCGCTGGTGACAGGCGGGGCCAAGCGGATTGGCCGCGAGATCGCCCTGTATATGGCGCGGCGCGGCGCGGATGTGGCAGTGCATTATTCTACTTCGGAAGGTGAGGCTGAAAAGACAGTAGCCGCCATCGTAGCCCTTGGGCGCAAGGCGGTGGCGGTGCAGGCCGATTTGCTGGACGAGGCGGAGGTTACAGGCCTTGTCGCGCGTGCCTGTGGTGCACTGGGCGGGCCGCTGACGGTGTTGGTCAACAATGCGTCGATCTTTGAATATGACACAGTGCAAACCGCCACCAAGCAAAGTTGGGACCGTGCCATGGGGTCAAACCTGCGGGCTCCCTTCTTGTTGACGCAAGCCTTTGCAGCCCAAGCCCCGCAAGCGGTGCTGGATGAACACGGCGAACCCTGCGCCCAAGGGTTAATTGTGAACATGATCGACCAGCGCGTCTGGAAACCAACACCCGAGTTTATGTCTTACACCCTAGCAAAGATGGCACTGTGGGCGTTGACGCGCACAGCAGCGCAAGGACTGGCCCCCCATGTGCGCGTCAACGGAATTGGGCCAGGGCCGACGGTGCAGGGTGTGCGCCAAAGTGATACCCATTTCGCCCGTCAGCGCGCAGCAACTATCTTGGGGCGGGGGGCAAGCCCTTCGGATGTGACGGCAGCACTCGGGTTTTTCCTTGATTCCCCTTCGGTGACGGGACAAATGATCGCCATCGACGGCGGCCAGCATTTGGCCTGGGCGACCCCTGATGTTCTGGGCGTTGAGTAGAGTTTGCTCTACACACAGTTGACTTGTGCACCTTGCGATCGACGTTCACGATCTGGTTACAATTTATTCATAAAAATCAGCTGCGTAGGAAATCCAAAAGATTTTTTATTTTAGAATCAATATGTTAACAATATGCCTATTTTTTAGGCACATTAAAGAAGCGCCCTGAAAACAAGGAAAAAAACAGCCTTCTGATAAGTTCTCCTCTGACTTATCCACACAAACGGTGGACTTCTTTTTGCTTGATGCCCGCGCCATATTCTTGCAGGAAATCTAAGAATCAAAAGGTTAACACCCCAGTGAGTGATGTCGTCCCAACTGGCCAAGAAGTCATTCAGGCTTACCTCAAAACGCTTGACGGATCTCCCGGCGTTTACCGAATGCTGAACACCAAGGGCGAAGTGCTGTATGTTGGCAAGGCGCGCAATCTGAAGGCGCGTGTGTCAAGTTATGCGCGCGACCATGGCCATTCGGCGCGCATTGCGCGGATGGTTTATGAAACCGCCTCGATGATGTTCTTGACCACGCGCACCGAAACCGAAGCGCTGCTGTTGGAACAAAACCTCATCAAGCAGCTTAAACCGCGCTACAATGTGCTGTTGCGGGACGACAAGTCTTTCCCCAACATCCTGATCGGCAAAGAGCATCCCTGTCCCCAGATCAAAAAACATCGCGGCAAGAAAACCGAAAAGGGCAGCTATTTTGGCCCCTTTGCCAGCGGCGGGGCAGTCACGCGCACGTTGAACCAGTTACAAAAGGTGTTTTTGCTGCGCAACTGCACCGACAGCATGTTTGAAGGGCGCACCCGCCCCTGTCTGCAATATCAGATAAAGCGTTGTGCCGCGCCCTGTGTAGGCAAGGTC
>CAXNKP010000364.1:0-3354 GCA_964202815.1 Stagnihabitans sp.
GTTTTGGCTGAAACGGGGGTTGACGCTGTGGCCCACGGGTTGCTGACCTTTGCCTCTGGCTTTATCGCAGAAATCGCTGTGGCCGTCTGCCGTAACATGGACAATCGGGCGATCATCTCTGGCCCCAAGGGGCAGATCGTGATCGACGATCCTTGGGTGCCTGGCCGCAATGTCGGGCCTTCGGATGCCACGCTACACATCACCGTGGGCAAAGAAACCCGCACCGAAACTCTGCGCGACCCTCGGATGCTGTTTGCGTTTGAGGCAGAGCATGTATCCAAAGCTATAGCCGACGGCCTGACCCAAGCCCCCGCCCCCGCGCCCAGCCCTGCCGACAGCATCGGCAACAATGAAACGCTGGATAAATGGCGGGCCGAGGTAGGCTATAAGACCTTTGCCGAAACCCGCACCACCAACCGCATCTTGCCCGGCGTCATGCCCAAAGGTGTGGCACAAATTCCCAAGGTGACGCTGGCAGGGGTGGCTCTTCCCGTTTCGCAACTGATCATCGGGTGTGACAACCGCAACACGCTGGCCGAAGGCGCGATTGTCTGGGACGCTTGGGCCGAGGCGGGCGGCAATGCCTTTGACACGGGCTTTGTCTACGGTGCGGGTTTGCACGAAAAAGTCTTAGGCGAATGGATCGCCGCGCGCGGGGTGGCCAAAGAGGTCGTCGTTATCGCCAAGGGCGCGCATACCCCCTATTGCACCCCCCGCGCGATTGAATCGCAGTTGGACATCAGCCTTGACCGTCTGGGCCTGTCGCAGGTGCCGATTTATATCATGCACCGCGACAACCCGCAGGTTCCCGCTGCGGAATTTATCGATGCGCTGAACGCGTTGAAAGCGGCGGGCAAGATCGGCATCTTTGGCGGATCAAACTGGTCCCCCACCCGTCTGGCCGAAGCAAACGCCTACGCCAAGGCCCAAGGGCTAGAGCCCTTCCGCATCTTGAACAACAACCTGTCTTTGGCTGTGATGGAAAAGCCGGTTTGGGCGGGCTGCATCACCGCCAACACGCCCGAAAGCCTTGCACAACTGCGCCAAGGGGGGGTGGCGCATCTTTCGTGGTCATCGCAAGCGCGGGGATATTTCCTGCCCGAGGCTTTGCGCCACCGCCTGCCCGCCGATACCGCCCCTGAAACCTGCTTTGGCAGCCCCGCCAACGCCGAACGCCGCCGCAGGGCCGAGGTTTTGGCCGTCAAAAAGGGTGTGACGGCCCATAACATCGCCACCGCTTGGGTTTTGTGCCAAAGCTTCCAGTCACTGGCCTTGGTGGGGCCAAGATCGGCGGGAGAGATTTTGTCCACGCTGCCCGGCGCGGCGCTAAAGTTAAGCGTCGCAGAGGTTTTGTGGCTGAATTTGGAACAGGACGCGCTTTAAAACGCGCCCTTTGTTTTAAAGACTGTCGCGGCGCAAGGGCGTGGTGGAACAATGCAGCCCCCCGCCGTTCTTGTGGTTCGCCGCATAGGGGATGGTCTGCCACGACACCCCCGCTGCGGCCAAGCGGTCCAGCGTGCTGTTGGTCGCCCCTTCGGGCATCAAGACCTTGCCGGGCGCAATGGCCAGAGAGTTTACGATCCACGGATCATCGCCCGGATCGGTTTCGATATAGCGGATGCCGCGCGCGGTGAGGTCTTCAAGAAAGGAATAGGGCAGCCCCATTGGGTTCAAGATCGCCAGATCGCGGTCGATCATCAGGAAGGACACATCCAGATGGATGTCATAACCCGTCAGTTCGACGATCAGCAGATCAACCCCTTGGCGCTTGAGCACCTCGCCCACCTGCTCGGCCCCTTCGCGGTTCACCCGCACGCCCACGCCGATGGCGCAGGTTTTTTCGTTCAGCCATGCAAAGCTGCCGCCTTCCATTATGCCGCTGCCTGAAATGGTGCGCAGGATCGGGATGCCGATCTTGGCCAAGGTGCGGGTGACGGCCAGTTCCTCGCCGCGCCGGATGCGTGCCCCCATGCGGCAGACGATGGCCCCGCCTTTGACCATGATCACCGGATCGCGGGTGTAGATTTGCTTCAGACGATTGCCCGCCTCGCCTTCCATATAATGCACCTCGACGCCTTCGGCTTGCAGGGCGGCCACAAAGCCGTCGTGCTGGCGCTGCATCAGGGGCAGGTCGGGCGGCGTGTCAGATTGGAAATACCAGCCCACGGCAGGGTCACCAAAGCTGCCAATCTCGGCCAAGCGTTTGGCGGGGTCGACCACGTTCAGTTCTGGCCCCGGGCGGTGCATCAGGATCGAACGGATCTTGCCCACGTCATTATCAATCCCCCAGACCTTGCCCCAAGAGGCCATCAGTTCGGTCGGGTCTTCAAACGGCGGCTCTGCCCCTGCGGCAAAGGTTTTGATCGTTTGGGTGTAGATCCAGTGGGCATTGCTCATGGGGTTGGCCTTTATGGGGGTCAGACGGCGGAGAAGGCGTTGTCGACGAAAAGCTGGGTGCCGTTGACGAATTCGGCATCGTCAGAGGCAAGGTACAGCGCGGCGCGGGCAATGTCTTCGGGCTGGCCAAAGCGGCCTTGCGCGGCTTTGAGGGCGGCTTCCGATACATCAACGCCAAGGGCGGTCAGTTCCGCCACCTCGCGCAAGCCGTGGGGGGTTTCGATGAAACCGGGGCAGATGGCGTTGCAGCGGATGCCCCTGTCGCGGAATTCAACGGCGATGGCGCGGGCGAACATATGGCAGGCGCCTTTGGTGGCATCATACAGCACCTCGTTCGGCGTGGCATATACCGCCGAGATCGACGAGGTGCACACGATGGATCCCTTGCCCGCGTCTAGCATCATGGGCAACACGGCGCGGGTCATCAGGTACATGGATTTGACGTTCACATCGAACAGAAAATCCCAATCTGCCTCTTCCGTTTCCAAGAAGGGCTTAATGACAATCGTGCCCGCATGGTTGAACAGCACATTCACCGGCCCGAGCGAGGCTTTGACATTGGCCACTGCCGCCTCGACCTGATCTTTTTGCGACACATCGGCGGTGGCAAAGACCACCCGTTTGCCAAGGCTGGCCAGTTCAAAGGCCAAAGCTTGGCCTGCTTGTACATTGCGGTCGATGATGCCCACGGCAGCCCCTTCTGCGGCGAACAACCGCACGGCTGCGGCCCCGCACCCCGTGGCCCCGCCGGATACGATGGCCACTTTTCCCTTTAGACGATCACCCATGGCACCCTCTGCGCTGCTTTGGCCCAAGGTAACATCGGGGCGGGGCTTGGCAAGGTCAGACGGGATTTGTCAGCCGCGCCAGCGCCCAACGGGCTGCGTCGGCCACGGTTTGGTCTGCGTCTTGGGTCAAGCGCTGCGCGTGGGGAATCAGGTTAGGATCGCGTGAATT
>CAXNKP010000365.1:0-3351 GCA_964202815.1 Stagnihabitans sp.
CGCGTTGATGCCGCCGAATGCATACGCGACTGCGGCGGAGTAATACTCGCTAGTACCGTCAAGCTGACCCGCCCCAACCTCAACAGTCGCGCCAGAAATGGCGATATTGTACGAAACACCTTCTTTGATGGCGCTATCCAGCAGACCAAGCTCTTGCCCGCCGTCAAGATCACTTGCGCCATAGCCAACCGCAGAAACGTTGCTGACCAGCGAGTCGACAGCGTTGCCAGTGCTGCCCATGGTGATCTTGCCAAAAGCGCCCGAGATGTAGACCGAGCCTGAGGTGCCCGATGCTGCGCCAATCGCATCCGCAGCCCGGAACGAACCACCAAACGACAAGCCGCCGTCAGTTGTGCCCGAACCCGAGAACTTGATCCGCATCCGCGACGAGAATTCCGACGTGCCATCGGTCGACACAACACCCATACGGCCATCGCCCGAAACCGATACGTCTGCGGCGGCATAGCTGCCTGCCGTCATCAACATAGTTGTTGCCAGAAGAAGTTTTTTCATAATCGCTCCACGCTTAATTTTGCAAGATTTCCCCCAACCAGCTCATCTGGTTTGGATAGACATGGTTCTATCCGTTCGATTCGAAAAATCAACTAAAGTTTAATCTTTGAAGATATTTTGCCAAGATAGGTGCAAAAATATCACACTAGAGTGCATTTTCTATCTTTCGAGCAATCGTCCGCCGCGCTCGCCGTACTACGCCCGGCTTGCCTGGCCCCAACGCCGCCCGGATCGGGCCCGCTTTGGGGGAAAGCCCTTGGCAGGCCCGCTTGGCTGGGCTAGACAGAAGGCAGGCTCGGGGGTTTTTTTTCTATGGTTTATCATCGCCACATCGCTGCCATTACGGCTTTGGCCTTATTGCTAACGCTTGCCGCTTGTGGGGGGGGCAGGGGGTTGTTTGGCCAAAAACCGGCGACGACGGATGCCGAAGGCCGTGTGCTGAACGCCAACGAAGCCCAACGTGCGGCCATAGCCAAGTTGGAAGGCACCGACGAGCCTGGCACGAAGATATGGGACCTTTTGAACAACAGTGCTGATCCCAGCATCACGGTGAAGGTGAACAAGTACATCTGGATGGCCGCGCTGGATGTGCTGAATTTCTTGCCACTGCAATCGGTGGATCCGTTCACCGGCGTGATTGTGACAGGCTACGGCACCCCGCCCGGCGGCAGCCGCAGCTACCGCGCCACGATTTATGTGCAAGATCCCGCCTTGGATGCGCGCTCGTTGAAGCTGTCGCTGCAAGGGGCCAATGGGGCGGCGGTGGCGCCCGAAACCGTCTCGGCGGTGGAAGAGGCCATTTGGAACCGCGCCCGCCAGTTGCGGATTGCTGACGCAGGTCTGTAAACGGCCCCGTCAGGCTGGACCTTGCGCCGCGCGCAGGGTAGGTCATGCCCAAATGACCTTAAGAACATGGGCTGATGATGTCGCGCTACGACCCTTCTGGAATAGAACCGAAATGGCAGCAGGCGTGGGATAACGCCCGCGTCTTTGAAGCGCGGCGCGATCCTGCCAAGCCGAAGTATTATGTGCTAGAGATGTTCCCCTATCCGTCAGGGCGCATCCATATGGGCCATGTGCGCAACTATACGATGGGCGATGTGGTGGCGCGCACCAAGGCGGCACAGGGCTATTCGGTGCTGCATCCGATGGGCTGGGATGCCTTTGGCATGCCCGCCGAAAACGCCGCGATGGAACGCGGCGGCCATCCGCGTGATTGGACCGAAGGCAATATCACCGAGATGAAGGCCCAGATGAAGCCCTTGGGCCTGTCGATTGACTGGAGCCGGGAATTGGCCACCTGTCGGCCGGAATACTACGGCCAGCAGCAGGCGATGTTTATCGACATGATGGAAAAAGGTCTGGTCTACCGCAAAGCTGCGGTGGTCAACTGGGATCCGGTCGATATGACGGTTCTGGCCAACGAACAGGTGATCGACGGGCGCGGCTGGCGGTCAAACGCCTTGGTTGAACGGCGCGAGCTGACGCAGTGGTTCTTCAAGATCAGCGATTATTCGGGCGAGCTTTTGGCCGCTTTGGATGGGCTGAAAGACTGGCCCGAAAAGGTGCGCCTGATGCAGGCCAACTGGATCGGCCAAAGCAAGGGCCTGCAGTTTGGCTTTCAAACGGTGGGTGCCCCAGCGGGCCTTGAAAAGCTAGAGGTTTATACGACCCGCCCTGACACGCTTCTAGGTGCATCCTTTGCGGCGATTTCTGCCGACCATCCGCTGGCCAAGGCGCTGGAATCTGACCCAAAGGTGGCCGCCTTTACCGCCCTGTGCCGCAAAGGCGGCACCTCGGCACTAGAAATTGAAACGGCAGAAAAGATCGGCTTTGACACAGGCTTGCGCGTCAAGCATCCGCTGGACCCGTCGGTGGAATTGCCGGTCTGGATCGCCAATTTCATCTTGATGGAATACGGCACAGGCGCGATCTTTGGCTGCCCCGCCCATGATGCGCGCGATTTCGAATTTGCCACCAAATACGGGCTGACGATCAAGTCGGTCTTTGTGGCCGAAGGTGCTGTGGAAGCGCCGCTGTCCGAACCCTTCGTTCCGATGAAATCCGAACCCGTCCAGTATATCCGCGGCTTTGCTGGCCCCGCCGTGCAAACCGGCGAGGCGGCTGTCACCGCCGCCATTGCCCATGCCGAGGCGGCAGGTTTTGGCCACGGTGTGACCAATTACCGCCTGCGCGACTGGGGTATTTCGCGCCAGCGCTATTGGGGCTGCCCGATTCCTGTGGTGCATTGCGATGCCTGCGGCGTGGTGGCGGAAAAGAAGGCGAACCTGCCGGTCGAATTGCCCTATGATGTGACCTTTGACATCCCCGGCAACCCGCTAGACCGCCACCCGACATGGCGCAATTGCGCCTGCCCGTCTTGCGGTGCCCCCTCACGGCGCGAAACCGATACGATGGACACGTTTGTTGATTCGTCGTGGTACTTCGCCCGCTTCACAGCGCCCCACGCCACCACGCCCACAGTGGCCGAGGATGCCGCCTATTGGATGAACGTCGACCAATATATCGGCGGCATCGAACACGCGATCTTGCACCTGCTGTACTCGCGCTTTTTCGCCCGCGCGATGCACAAAACTGGCCACTTGCCGGCCAAAGCGATTGAACCTTTCAACGCGCTGTTCACCCAAGGCATGGTGACGCACGAGATTTACAAGACCACTGACGCCAACAGCAGGCCCGTCTATCATCTGCCCGAGGACATCATCCGCTCGGATGCGGGGGCCACCTTGGCAGACGGAACGGTGGTCGAGGTGATCCCCTCGGCCAAGATGTCCAAGTCGAAAAAGAACGTCGTCGACCCAATGAACATCATCAGCG
>CAXNKP010000366.1:0-3345 GCA_964202815.1 Stagnihabitans sp.
TGGCCACCGGCAAACCAAAATTCCAAAAGGTGATGTTATCCATGGCCGAGGTGGCCGTGCCCATGAACAGCGTCTTGCCACTCAACCAGCCCCATTCCGCCAACACAGGCGACAACCCCGTCGCCGGAGAGGCTAGCAGCACCACCAAGATCACACCTGATACATATTCCGGTGTGGCACTGGTGGCGATGGAAAAGGTCGACAGCACCCGGTCCGTGCGCGAGCCTTCGCGCATCCCCGCCAAAACGCCAATCACCAGCGCCACGGGCACCATCACCAGCATCACCGCCAGCATCAGCCAACCCGTGGCCGCCATCGACTTGCCCAGTGAAAACAGCACCGTTTTCTTGAAAACGGTCGAAAAGCCCCAATTGCCTTGAAAAATCCCGCAATACTTCGCTGCAAGTGCGGGATCGTCGTTCTGACGAATGCATAACCCGCGCGTCACACCCTTGTCATCAGTGAACACCCAACCCGGCGCGGCCCCCAACCATGCTGCATAGCGATAAAACACCGATCCGCTGTGGCCATGTTCGTCCAACCACGACGCCACGGCGGCATCCGTCATACGGACTGACCCTTCCGAGCGCGCCAGTTTTTCCAAATTCGGCGGCAAATTGGTCAGAAAGAAGACGACAAAGGTCAAAACCAAAGCCGTCACCAGCATCACACCCAGACGCCGGATCACGAATGCGAGCATGAAAGCTTCCTACCGTGCCAGACAGGCCCAAGGGGCCAGAATGAAAAAAGGCGGGAGCGCTGTTGCCAGCGCCCCCGCCCCGATTTAATCGCTTATGCCAGCGACCACAGGTAGTGGTGATGCTCCATCGAGGGGTGCATCACTGCGCCCACGACATTCGGCTTGGTGTGGCGGTACAACGAACGCCAGTAGGGCTGAATGATGTAGCCTTCGTCTTGAAGGATTTTTTCCATCACAGCCATCACTTCGCGGCGCGCATCGCCATCGGCCAAGGACAGGGCCTTGGTCATCGCGGCGTCGAAGTCGGCATTGGCCATGCCGCTTTCGTTCCATGACCCGGTCGAGGTATAAGCATAGGCCATGTTCTGCACGGCCAGTGGGCGGTGGTTCCAAGTGGTCGACGAGAAGGGATACTTCTGCCAATCATTCCAGAAGGTCGACCCCGGCATAACGGTGCGCTTCACGTTCACACCGGCGTCGCGCAGCTGGGCTGCCACCGCATCCGACGTATCCAGTTCAAAGCCGCCATCCAGCGAGATGAACTCAAACTCGGCATCGGCCAGATTATACTTGGCCAGAACGTCTTTGACGCCTGCTTTGTCGAAGGTCTGCGCATCAAGCTTGGCATATTCGGGGTGAACCGGGCAAGCGTGGTGGTTTTCTGCCGTGGTGCCAAGGCCCTTATAGCCCAGTTCCAGCACAACAGCCGGATCGACCGCGCGCTGCAGGGCAGAGCGGACTTCTTTTTCTTTGTAAAGATCTGACGTGGCCGAATTGAAACGGCACACGAGGGTCGAGGCGGTGACCGCTTCGTACTTGGTCCAGCCCAAGGTGTTCAGTTGGTCGATGAATTCACCAGTCGTTTCGTAGTTCATGTCAATCTCGTCCGAGTTGGCGAGGCTGACCATGGCCGAAGGATCGGTGCCAAAGTCGATATAGTGAATTTCATCCAGCGGGGCAACGCCACCCCACCACTTGTGGCTTTCGGGTGCGCGCACCAACGTCATCTTCTGGCCAACCGAGATTTCGCCCGGAACATAGGGGCCCGTGCCGATGGCATTGACCGAAGGATCATCGCCGTCTTTGAAGGACGAGTGGACGATGGCCGCCGGATAGTCGGAAATAGCCGCAATCACGGCGATGTCCGAAGTCGACATCTTCAGTTCGACCGTGTGGTCGTCGACTTTCACAACCGAGCCTTCGCGCAGTTTGATAACCATGACAGGGTTACCCGCTTCGTCATTCACCGCAGCCCCTGCCGCGTCAACCTTGGCAACCATTTCGGTCAACCCCGGGAAGCGCGACGCCATCGCATTGCCGTCAACCGAGCCGTCAGCCCAACGCGTGAAGTTGAAGATCACGTCATCGGCGGTAAAGGCGTCGCCATTGTTCCAAGTGACACCCGGCCGCACACGCATCGTATAGCCCGTTGCGTCCGCATTGGCTTCCCACGATTCCAACAAGCGGCCTTCGAAAGAGCCGTCGGGGTTATACTGGACGAGATATTCCAGCCAGCCACGGTAAACGTTGGCAATCTGCGGCCAGTCTGCCAAGCGCGGGTCTTTTTGCGCTTTGGTTTCCATGGCCACGCGCACAACGCCGCCCACCTTGGCGTCAGCGGCTTGCGCCGGAGCATCCAGGCCCAGCAGGCCATAGGCTGCGACAGCAGACACACCCAAAGCGGTGGTGCGGGTCAGGAACTCACGGCGGCTCAGTTGGCCGGCCTTCACTTCTGCCAGATGCATCGAGGCACCCGGATGCAAAGCGTCGATCCTTGTCATATCGTTCATGGTCGTCTCCCTGTCGGGCTATTGCCCTAGTTGTCGTTCGTCAGCGGCACCGCTTGCGCGCGCATATCCGGTGAACCGGACAGGCTGGCGCGGTGCACGTGCTCACCGACCTATTGCGCACCTTTTCGCGGTCTGCGTCAACGCTTGGATTCGTCGCCCTCTGTAACGTTTGCGACAAGAACGCGCCGCATCCTGCAAATACTGCGCTGCGGGATGTCGCGTGTCGCGCTTTGCCCCGATCCATCACGCCGAAAATAGGCCATTATTTCACGATCATTTCCGTTCAAACGGAAATCTGTCCGCCCAAACCTCGCCGCGAATCGCCTAGACGCTGCGGCGGAATTCGCGGGGCGACATGCCGGTGCGATTTTGAAACGCCCGCGTGAAATAGGCGGCCGAGGTGAAGCCAAGACTGCTGCCGATCACGTTGATCGGCAGATTTGTTTCGGACAGAAGTTTGCGAGCCTCAAAAATACGTCGATCTTGCAGCAGGTCAATGGCTGATCGACCGCTGGTTTGTCGGCAACAGCGGGTCAAATGGGTGGGTGTCACCCCCAATTCAGCGGCAAGATCGCCCACGCCAACCCCGCTGCGAAACTTTCGTTCCATCAAATGCGTGAACCTTGCCACAAGGTTTCGGGAGGCCTGGTTTTTTTGGCCATCTTCCCCCAAGCGCAGGCTGAGGCGCTCAATCCACACGGACAGCAGGTCCCGATGCGCCTGCGCTGCGCGCAAATTGCCGGGTTCGCTACCATTCAATTCGCGCTGCATGGCATCAAGGGTTGAATTCACCTCTTGCTGGGTATGCCCATCGCGAATGCGCAAATGCACTGCCGTCTTGGGAAGATCGTCGTC
>CAXNKP010000367.1:0-3332 GCA_964202815.1 Stagnihabitans sp.
GTTGTGATTTGCCCGACCCGCTTTCACCCACAATGCCAAGGGTTTCCCCCCGTTCTAGCGAAAAGGACACCCCATTGACGGCAGTGACTGTGCCGTCATTGGTGGCAAAGGTCACACCCAGATCCTTAACATCCAAAAGGGCCATGTCAGCGATCCTTCGGGTCAAGTGCGTCGCGCAAGCCGTCGCCTACGAAGTAAAAGGCGTAAAGCGTGACGGTGAAGAACGCCAAGGGGAAATAAAGCTGCCACAAAGACCCTTGAACAATGGCTTTGGACCCTTCGGCGATCAGCGCGCCAAGCGAGGTCAGCGGTTCTTGCACACCCAAGCCAAGGAACGAGATGAAGCTTTCGGCCATGATCATGTCGGGGATCAGCAAGGTGGTATAAACCGCGACCACGCCCAGAAGGTTAGGCAAGATATGCCGCAGGATGATTTTCCACGAAGACACGCCTGACGCCCGGGCGGCTTCGATGTATTCCTTGTGTTTAAGGCTAAGGGTTTGGCCGCGCACGATGCGGGCCATGCCAAGCCATGACAACAGACCTATGCCGACGAAAATCATGAACATCGACCGCCCGAACATAACCAGCAAAAGGATCAGCACAAACATATAGGGAATAGCCGATAGAATATCGACGATGCGCATCATGATGGCATCTGTCCGCCCCCCGACATAGCCCGAGACTGCGCCATAGACCGTGCCCACCAGCACCGCGATGAAAGTGCCCACAAAGCCCACCATCAAAGAGACGCGGGTGCCCTGCGCCGATCTGGCAAACAAGTCGCGCCCCAAATCATCTGTGCCGAAATAATGCCCGCTCTCAATAGACGGCATGCCTTTGGTATCGGCAGACCCGATGACGTTGAAGTCAATCTCTTCGTTGGTCCATGGCGCAATCGCTTCGCCGGTGAGCGAGAAAAGGGTGATGAAGATCAACACCAAAAGGCTGGCCACCGCGGCCTTGTTCCGCATGAACCTTTTGCGTGCATCAGCCCAAAGTGAGCGGCCTTTGACCTCGGCCATGTCGGTGATCCGTGACAGATCGCCTGCGCGCAGTTTGGCCGTGACCATGGGTTAATACCGAATTTTTGGATCAATGAAGGCGTAAAGCACATCCACGATCAGGTTGAACACTATGGTCAGGGCGCCCACCAAAAGCGTGACCCCCAGCATAACCGAATAATCACGGTTCAGCGCGCTATCGACAAAGCTTTTTCCGATGCCGCCGGTTGAAAAATACATGTCGATCACCACCGATCCCGTGATCATGCCGACAAAGACTGGGCCCAGATAGGACAGGATCGGCAAGAGGGCGGGTTTCATCACATGGCGGGTAATTACTTTCCATTCGGGCAGACCCTTTGCCCGCGCGGTGCGCACAAAGTTGGAATTCAAGGTTTCCAGCATCGAAGACCGCATCAGTCGGGCGATTGAAGCGATGTAGCCGGTGGAAAGGGCGATGACCGGCAAGACAAGATAGCGCCATTCGCCATCCTCCCACCCACCGCCCGGCAGCCAGCCAAGTTTAAGCGTGAAAACCAGTACAAGGATTGGCGCAATCACATAGCCGGGAAGCACCGCGCCGATGATCGCAACGCTCAGGACCAGATAATCTGTCGGGGTGTTTTGCCGGATGGCCGCAATGACGCCCGCACCGATGCCAAGGATGGTGGCGATCACAAAACTCCAAAACCCGTAGACGAGCGTGACCGGAAAGCCCTGCGCGATGATATCGTTGACGGTGCGGTCTTTGTATTTGAACGAGGGGCCGAAATCGAAATGCAGCACCAGATCGCGAATATAGGTCCAGATTTGCACGTAAAGGGGTTGGTCAAGCCCGTATTTGGCCTGAAGATTGGCCACAACCTCGGCCGAAAGCTTACGCTCGGAATTGAAAGGGCCGCCGGGGGCGGCGTGCATAAGCACCGCCGAAATGACAATCAGGATAAGTAAGGTGGGAACAGCGACAAGCAGGCGCCGCGCAATAAAGCTGAACATCCGATATCCCTAAGGGCTGTCAGAGGGGGCTTTCGCCCTCTCTGATCTGGTGATTTACCGCTTTGCTTATTCAGCGACGCGGTAGAGTTCCTTGAGATACCAAGTGCCAAAAACGTTCTTTTTCGGATAGCCGCGCACATCAGTCTTGAGCATCCGCGATGAGGTGTAGTGATAAATCGGGATGATCGGCATATCGGCAGCCAAGATTTCTTCCGCTTTGGTGTAGTTCGGCTGCGGATCTTCCATGGTCTTGGAGTCGGCCATCAGCTTGTCATAGTCGGCATTCAGATAGGCCACGTCATTAAAGCCCGAGGACGAGGTGAACAAATCCAAGAACGTCGAGGCTTCGTTATAGTCCCCGCACCACGCGGAACGGGCCAATTCATAGGTCCGCTCGTGCATGATGTCGGAATGAACCTGCCATTCCATGTTGTTCAGCGTCAATTCCACCCCGACCGCCTTATAGAATTGCTGAACCGCCACAGCGATGGATTTGTGTCCTTCGGATGTGTTGTAGTTCAGCGTCAGTTTAAGCGGGTTTTCAGGGGTATAGCCCGCCTCGGAGAGCAGGCGCTTGGCCTCTTCGCTACGGGCCTCTTGTGTCATTGTCGCATAGTCCACCGACGGCACAGTAAACCCAGCCATAGCGGCAGGAGTTAAAGTATAGGCCGGGATCTGGCCCGATTGCAGCACCTTGTCGACCAAGATGTCACGGTCCACGGCATAAGACAGGGCCTTGCGCACATTGACATTCTTAAGTGCCTCTGGGCCTTTTTCGGCGTCCATATTCAGCAAGTAGTAATATGTGCATGCGCGTGGGGCTGAGGATGCTTCGGCAGGGCGGTCTTTGGACAGTTGCGGATACATGCCTGTTGGAATGCCTACAGTGTCCAACTCCCCCGCTTCATAGCGTGTAAAGGCGATGTTTTCATCGTTCACGGTCAGGAAACTACCAGATTCAATGACCGTCGCCGCATTGTTCCAATAAAGCGGGTTGCGCGTGACCACTGCCTTTTCGCCTGGCTTGTGTTCCGTAAGGGTATAAGCGCCATTCCCAACCAGTACACCCGGCTCTGTCCATTTCTGGCCATTGGCTTCAATGGTGGCTTTGTGAACTGGCAGAACCGAAGAATGCGCCAGCATTTTGCGGAAATAGGGCAGGGGGGTGATGAGTTTGACTTCAAGGGTCAGATTATCCAGCGCTTTGACACCCAGTTCAGCTGGGGGCTTTTCGCCGGCAATCACCGCCGTTGCATTTGCGACCTGCATCAGTTCCATGTACCACGCATAGGACGATGCGGTGGCAGGATCCACCAGACGCTGCCAAGCATA
>CAXNKP010000368.1:0-3322 GCA_964202815.1 Stagnihabitans sp.
TTTCTCACCCGAGGCCCGCGCCGCTGCGGGCGAGGCTTGGCTGACAGCGTCAAGCTGGGCGATCGGCCAAGACGGCGAAAGCCGCCCCGACCGCGCAGCGCTCGAGGCGCGCTTGCGCAGTGCTGACAGCTTTATTCATGCGCAGGATCTGGTCGAAACCGATGTGCTGGTGGCGCAAGATTATGCGTCGCACGAGGCAGGCTTTGCCGCCGCCATGGCGCGGCTGGGGGCCGCCAAACCTGCGCTATATCATCTAGATGCCACCCGCCCCGATGCGCCAACAGCCCGCACCCTGCCCGAAGAAATCGCCCGCGTGGTGCGCGCGCGGGCTGCAAACCCGCTGTGGGCCGATGGTATGATGCGCCACGGCTACCGCGGTGCTGCCGAGATTGCCGCAACCCTTGACCATATGGCAGCCTTTGCCCATCTGGCCCAAGTGGTCCCCGCCCATCTGTTTGACCTGTACCACGACGCAACCCTTGGCCGCGACGATCTGCGCGCCTTTCTGGCCCGCGAAAACCCCGCCGCCCTTGCAGCCCTGCAAGACACCTTCTTGCGCCTGCGCGATGCGGGGCTTTGGGTGACACGGCGCAATTCGATTGCGGCAGAGTTGCAGGTGGCTCTTGGCTGAGTTTGCCATCAAAGGCTGGTGCCCCGGTGCCCTGCGCCCGATGGAATCGGGCGATGGTTGGGTGGTGCGCATCCGGCCAAGGCTGGCAGAGCTGACCGCCGCACAGGCCTTGGGCTTGGGCGAGGCAGCACTGGCCTATGGCAACGGCGTGATCGACCTGACCGCGCGGGCCAATGTGCAACTGCGCGGGGTGACAGAGCAAAGTCACGCGCCCTTGATTGTGGCGTTGGACAAACTGGGGCTGATTGACCCTGATGCGCAGGCAGAAAGTCAGCGCAATGTGGTGATCTCTCCCTTCTGGCAGGGGGACGAGACGGCGACTTTGGCGGCTGACTTAGCACAAGCCCTGCGTCATGGCCCCGATCTTCCCAGCAAATTCGGCTACGGGATTGACACTGGGCCGCAGCGGGTTTTGGCCGATACCTCTTGCGACATCCGGCTTGAGCGGGCTGCGACGGGCGGGCTGATCTTGCGAGCGGATGGCGCGGAGGGCGGCCAAGCTGTGACGATGGACACGGCTGTGCCTGAAGCTTTGCGGATGGCGCAGTGGTTTGTCTCCTCTGGCGGGGTGACGCAGGGCAGGGGGCGGATGGCGGGGCATCCCAAAGACGAAATGCCCTTTGACACCAGCATGGCCCCCGCCGCCTTAGCCCCCGCCGCAGCGCTGGGGATGACACCTTTGGGCGCTTTGGTGGGGTTTGAGTTTGGCAGTCTGCGGGCAGAGGTTCTGGCGGAACTGGCAAGCCTTGCGCCATCGATGCGCATCACCCCTTGGCGGATGGTGCTGCTGGTGGGGGCCGCTTTGCCCACTCATCCGGCGCTGATCACCGACCCTACAGACCCACGCCTGCGCGTGGTGGCCTGCACGGGGGCGCCGGGATGCCCGCAAGCCTTGCAAGACACCCGCGCCTTGGCCCGCAGGCTTGCGCCCTTTGTTCCACAGGGCAAACGGCTGCATGTATCGGGCTGCGCGAAGGGCTGCGCTCATCCAAGCCCGGCGGATCTGACCCTGTCTGCCACGCGCCAAGGCTTTGCCATTTTGCCCAAAGCGCGGGCTGGCGGGCTGGGGCCGGTTTTGGCGCCGCAAGACATCACCTTTGAAACCTTAGGCAAGGCTTTTTAAATGCAGCATCTTTATGAAACAAACGGCGCTGCGATCTATCTGAAAAGCTTTGCCATGATACGCGCCGAAGCCGATCTGCGCTGCTTTTCACCCGAGGAAGAGGTGGTGGTGGTGCGCATGATCCATGCGGCGGGGATGGTGGGGCTTGAGAAATTCGTTCGCTTCTCTGCGGGCATGGCGATTGCGGCGCGCGCAGCATTGGAAGCGGGTGCTCCGATTTTGTGCGATGCGCGCATGGTTTCGGAAGGCATCACCCGCACCAGACTACCTGCCAAGAACGAGGTCATCTGCACCCTGAACGATCCGCGCGTGCCGGATATGGCCAAGGCTATGGGCAACACGCGCAGTGCGGCAGCCCTTGAACTGTGGCGACCGCATCTTGCGGGGGCGGTTGTGGCGATAGGAAATGCACCTACGGCGTTGTTTCACCTGCTGAACATGCTGGAAGACCCCGCTTGCCCGCGCCCTGCGGCGATCATCGGCTGCCCTGTGGGTTTTGTCGGGGCGGCGGAATCTAAAGCGGCGCTGATCGAAAACCCACCCGTGCCATCGGTCGTGGTCGAGGGGCGTTTGGGCGGGTCGGCCATCACGGTGGCGGCAGTCAATGCGCTGGCCAGCCGGAAGGAATAGCATGGGCAAGATCATCTGCACTGGCCTAGGCCCGGGCGACCCCGATTTGATGAGCTTGCGGGCGCACCGCGCTGTCACCTCTGCCACCCAAGTTGCCTATTTTCGCAAGGCGGGCCGTGCAGGCCAAGCGCGGCGCATCGTGACGGGGCTTTTGCGCGCCGATGCGGTGGAACATGCGATGGAATATCCTGTCACCACCGAACTGCCCTTTGATGGGCCAGACTACATCGACGCCCTAGCGCGGTTTTATGACAAGTGGGCGGCGCGGTTGCGGGCTTTGGCGCAGGGCGGAGATGTGGTTGTGCTATGCGAGGGGGATCCGTTCTTTTATGGCTCTTTCATGCATCTTTACAGCCGCTTATCCGGCGTTGTTGAGATGGAAGTGATCCCGGGTATCACCGGAATGTCGGGGTGTTGGACAGCGACTGGTCAGCCGATCACTTGGGGTGATGATGTCATGACCGTCCTGATGGGCACGCTGCCCGAGGGCGATCTGGTAACGCATATGACCCAAGCCGATGCGCTGGTGGTCATGAAAACCGGACGCAATTTGCCCAAAATTCGCCGCGCTTTACAATCCGCAGGGCGGCTTGACGCCGCTTGGTTGGTTGAGGCGGGGACCATGCCAAATCAACGCATTCAACGGCTTGATCAGGCCGATGCCGACCAATGCCCCTATTTCGCCATTGTACTGGTGCACGGCCAAGGCCGCAGGCCCGAGGTGACGGAATGACGGGCAGTTTGGACATTGTCGGCCTTGGCCCGGGGGCCGAGGATATGGTCACCCCCGAGGTGCGCGCAGCATTGGCCGATGCCACCGATGTGGTGGGCTATATTCCCTATGTGGCCCGTGTTGCGGCAAGGGCGGGGCTGACGCTGCACCCGTCCGACATTCGGGTGGAGCTTGACCGCGCCCGCCTTGCTTTGCAAATGGCTTT
>CAXNKP010000369.1:0-3315 GCA_964202815.1 Stagnihabitans sp.
CCCCCCTGCAGCAAGGCGGCCTGGGCCTGTGCGCTGACCGCCAATGCCGCTATTGGGCCGCCATCTCGCGCTGGGCAGACAAGGCCTTTTCGCTCACCGCCGACAGCGCCAAGGCCGCAGCGCCATGTGCCCACATCAGATCGCCCCAAGCGTGTATCTCGATGGGCAGGCGCGGCCTGCCCGAGTTGATGACAAGATCCTGCATCTCGGCCAAAGTCTCTGCGGCGTAAAGATAGTCATACTGCATCCGCACGCCCGACAGGATGATCAGGGCGGGATCAAACAGATTGACCACATTGGCCAAACCCATCGCCAGATAGCGACCTGCCCTGCGAAAAATGCTGCGGGCGGTGGCGTTGCCGGCCTTGGCATGGTCATACAGGCTTTCCAGCAATACCGGCATCGACAGGCTTTGGCTGGCGTTCAGATTCAAGGCTGTCACCGCCTCGCGCGCCAGCGCGTAGTCGGCAACATAAGCCTCTAGACAGCCACGCTGGCCGCAGCGGCAAAGTGCGCCGTCCAGTTGCACTTTGATATGGCCCAACTCCAACCCCAACCTTTGCGCACCGCGGTAGATGCGGTGGTTCATCACAAAGCCCATGCCTACGCCGTGCTCAATCGTCACCACCGCAAAATCGGCCAAGCTGCGGCCAGCGCCAAACCACAGTTCGGCCAAAGCCACCAAGTTGGCATCATTGTCGATCGAGACGGGCAGCCCCAACCGCGCTTGGGCGGCAGCAGCAAAGGGCACGGCGCGTTCGACCAAGGTCGACGACCAATGAACCAGCCCCGTATCGTGATCGACAAATCCGGGCAGGCCAATGCCCAAGCCCGACAAATCGCCCCGCCCGATCCCCGCCTTGGCGCAGACGCGGTCCAGCAAATGCTCAACCGCATCCAGCATTTTCGCAACAGAAGTGGGGCCAGGGTCGCGGGCTATGGCGTCATCGGCGAGTTTATGGCCCGCAAAATCCGCAACCACGGCGGTATGCTCGCGGTCAGACAGTTTCATGCCCACCACATAATGGGCAGCGCCCCGCACGCCCAAGGCCACGGCGGGCCTGCCTCGGCCCAAATCGGCGTCACGCGGCACAGCGACCTCTTCGATCAAGCCTGCCTCGATCAGTTCGGAGGTGAGCGTGGTCACCGTGGCGGGGCTAACACCCAGATCTTTGGCCACCTGCACCCGCGCCACCAAGCCTTGCGCGCGGACCCGTTCAAACACCTGTTGGCGCAGCGGCCGCATCTGTTCAGACCACGGCGTGATCAGCGGGCCGCAGCCCAAGCGGCCCGTGTCGGCACCTGCCACCTTGTCCTTCCGCATTTCTTCACACTCCGAACGAAATATCGTTCCACTCGTTGTAACTTACCCAAAATTGCTGCGACGCAGCAATTTAAGGTCGCATTTTATGGCATTTACCAGCTTGCCACCGCATTTTTATTTTGACAACTGAATTTATTGGGGGCATGAACCCGAAATCCCCGCGAATCTGCAGGGACGGCCACCGCAGGGCCGCATCCATTGGGAGGATTTACATGCGCAATGTACTTCTGGCTGCCGTTATCGCAGCCACCGGCCTTTCCACTGCAGCTTATGCAGAAGGCAAAAAAATCGGCGTTTCTTGGGCACAGTTCCAAGAAGAGCGTTGGAAGATCGACGAAGCCGCGATGAAGGCTGCGATTGAAGCGGCTGGCAACGAGTATGTCTCGGCTGACGCGCAATCTTCGGCTGAAAAGCAATTGTCCGACATCGACGCGCTGATCGCACAGGGCGTTGACGCCTTGATCATCAACGCTTGGGACAAAGACGCCATTGCACCGGCTATCGAGAAAGCCGCTGCCGAAGGCATTCCGGTCGTAGGCTATGACCGCCTGATCGAAGACGCGCGCACCTTCTACCTGACGTTCGACAACGTCGGCGTGGGCCGCATCATCGCGGAATCGGTTTTTGCAGTCGCCCCAAAGGGCAACTACGCCATCATCAAGGGTGACCCCGGTGATCCGAACGTCGGCTTCCTGCGTCAAGGCATGGAAGAAATCATCGGCGCGGCTGTTGCCTCGGGCGACATCGTGATCGTTGGCGAAGCAAACTCGGACGGCTGGAAGCCCGAGAATGCGCAAAAGAACATGGAACAGATCCTCACCGCCAACAACAACGCTGTTGACGCTGTTCTAAGCCAGAACGACGGCATGGCCGGTGGTGCTGCTGCAGCTTTGGCAGCCCAAGGCCTGAACATTCCGTTGGGTGGCCAAGACGGCGACATGGCGGCCATCAACCGTGTGGCACGCGGCACTCAGACTGTTTCGGTCTGGAAGAACGCACGTGATCTTGGCAAGGCCGCTGGCGAAATCGCCTCGGCTTTGGCTGACGGGGCAGCGCTGGATGCAATTCCGGGCGCTTCCAAGTTCTCGGGCGGCGAAAAGGGCGTGGAAATGAACGCGATCCTTCTGAACCCGACACCGATCACCAAAGAGACCCTGAACCTTGCGATTGACGCAGGCCACATCTCGAAAGAAGCCGCTTGCGAAGGGGCTATGCCCGACGTTGCTGCTTGCCAGTGATCTAGTCTGACCTGCCGGCGCCGCCTTCCAATCAGGCGGCGCCGGTTTTCGTTTATGAATATCGGGTGGCATGACATGCCGGATCGTGGCGCTGCCAGTTGCGGCCTTCACCCCAAGCACTTGCAGACCACCCCCCTCTCTGGCTGGACGAGGACATGAGCAACACATCCCATTCCCCCGCGACCCAATCCTCACCCGAAAGCGGCTTTGGCCGGTTCTTGCGTGCCACCGAAATTGACCCGCGCCTTTTGGGCATGGTCGGCGCCTTGGTTCTGATATGGGTTGCGTTTGAGGCCTATTCGACCATCGTGCTGGGCCGCCCAAGCATGTTGCTGGGGGCTGCCCAAGCGGAGGCGAATGGATTTTTGACCCCACGCAACGTGTGGAACCTCAGCGTTCAGACCGCCTATATTGGCATCATGGCCACGGGTATGGTGCTGGTCATTGTCACGCGCAACATTGACCTCTCCGTTGGCTCGATCATGGGCATGGTGGGGATGTATATGGGGCTTTTGCAGGTTGATTTTCTAACGCCCGCCCTTGGGCTTGGCCATCCGGCGATCTGGGCGATAACGGTGATCTTCGGCATTGCCATGGGCGTGTTGATCGGGGCCTTGCAGGGCAGCATGATTGCTTATCTGAACATTCCCTCTTTCATCGTCACCTTGGGGGGCTTGCTGGTCTGGCGCGGCGCTGCCTTTTTGGTTGCCGGCGGCAAGACAATCGCCCCGATGGACGATACATTCGCGCTGA
>CAXNKP010000370.1:0-3306 GCA_964202815.1 Stagnihabitans sp.
TGCCCCTGGATGATCTTGTCTTTGCCTCAGGCAAGGCGGAGTTACAGGATAGGAGCTTTGACTCGCTTTCCCAACTGGCCGCCTGGCTTGCTGCCAATGCCGACCGCCGTGTCACGTTGGTAGGCCATACCGATGCCACCGGCGCGCTGCAGGCCAATATCAACCTGTCGCGCCTGCGTTCCCAAAGCGTGCGGGCTGCCTTGCTGACCCGCTACGGTGCTGCGGGGGGCCAGATCGATGCGCAGGGGGCAGGCTATCTGGCCCCCCGCGCCACCAATGAGACGCCCGAAGGCCGTGCCCTGAACCGCCGGGTTGAGGTCTTGCTCAATCCCTGAATGCTGCGTGCCTTTACCAGATATCAGGCCCCCTGTTGGCAAAGTGCCGCACCAAAAAGTCGATAAAGGCCCGCACCTTTGGCTGCAAAAAACGGCCCTGGGGATAGACGGCATAGATGCCCTGCACCTCAGCCGGAAGACCAGACATCGCCTCTTCGACCAAGCCCTGGCGCAGCGCATCAGCGTATAAAAACGCGGGCAGATAAGCGATACCCAAGCCAGCGATCGCCGCATTCAGCAGGCTTTGCCCGTCGTTCACCGTCAAACACCCCGCGCTGCGCACCTGCCGCATTTCTCCTGACCTGTCGGTGATCTTCCAAACGGCCCCCTGCGTCTCACTCGACTGATGCAGCAAACGGTGGTTGTCGAGATCGTCAATCGTCTTGGGGCGGCCATGGCGTTGAAAATAGGCCGGGGCCCCCACCAACTTGCGCGCCGTATCCGCCAGATGGCGGGCGCGCAGCGAACTGTCCTCCAGCGTGCCCACGCGGATCGCCATGTCAAACCCTTCGGAGATCATTTCAACGGGGCGGTGGTTCATCACCATGTTGACAGTGATATCGGGATAATCTTGCAAGAACTGCCCCAAAATCGGCGCCAACAGATTGGCGCCAAAGTCGGCGGCCACGCTCATCCGCAACAGACCCGAGGGGGCTGATTGCATGGCGATCACCAAGGCATCGGCATCGCCCGCGTCATTCAGCACGCGGCGTGCGCGGTCGTAATAGGCCAGCCCGATATCGGTCGGGGCCACGCGCCGTGTGGTGCGGTTCAACAGCCGTGCGCCAAGCCGCGCCTCAAGTGCTGAGACATGCTTGGACACGGCCGATTTGGACATGCCCAATTTGCGCGCGGCATCCGTAAAGCCACCTTGATCCACCACAGTGGCGAAGGCTTCCATTTCCGTCAGTCGATCCATCTTACATCCCCTGGCAGCGTGTCGGGTGCTATTCCTAAAGGGGTGAGGGCCAATTCAGGCAAGATCGCGGCGCTGCGGCGACTGTTCCGGGGTATTCCTAAGATCGTTCATGGCGGAGAAACGATCGTTTGCCCGGAAAACCGGGCAATTGTGACGGAAATTAGCCATAGCTTGGCGGAGTTGCTAAGAAAAAGTGGTTATCCGTTAGGGAATCACCGCCCCGCTGGCCGCTTGGGGCATATAAGGCTTTGTGCCGTTGCGCTTATCCAATAGGGCCATGGTATCCGTCACCAAGACGCGCGCCTGAACCGGGGTCAGCGGCGCATCCGCCACGCCCGAAGCCGATATCGTCACAAGTCGTCCCTTGATGGCCGTGATGGCACGCCAATAATCACCCGCCACTTGATCGTTCAGATGCAACAATAGCCCGCGCCCTGCACGCTGCGTTTGCATGATTTGCACATGATCAGGGTCGCCATCCCGCGCCAAAACTTTGCGCCCCGCGTCAGAGGCGAAAAAGGCCGCCAAGGCCTCTGGCCCCGCCACAAGTACACCTGCGGACGCCGGGCCGCCAATCGTCAGAGTCACCACGGCCGCCGCAACCTTGCCTTGCGTATTGCAGCGCCCAATCAGCAAGACCGTCGCAGGCCCCAGCGCCACCGAGGCCTTTTTGTCGATGCAATAGCCTTGGGGGGCGGCCACCGTGATCGCCCCTTTCAGCACCGTAATCTCTTGCAGGTTTTGCCCCGTTGTTGCGGCATCGCAGGCCACAAGCGCAAGGCTGAGCCCCAAAAAAGCAAAACGCCGCAGTGGATGAACTGGCATCTTCTCCCCTTCGGGCAGCCCCCTGCCGCGATAGACAGATCAGCGTTACCCAACCGCCCAGCTTTGGGCAAGCGGGATGCCCGGTTTTGGGAAACGGATGGCGAACCCCTGTCTGGGTGATTGCAATTCGCCCCCGCCCAGACTATCTCGGCAGGGAATAAAGCGATCAAAGGGCCAGCCGATGAACTGGATCTCCAACTACGTCCGTCCCAAGATCAACTCGCTGTTTTCGCGGCGTGAAACCCCAGACAATCTGTGGACCAAATGCACCGAATGCGGCACGATGCTGTTTCACCGCGAATTGGCCGACAATCTAAACGTCTGCACCTCGTGTGACCATCACATGGCCATCACCCCGCGCGATCGCTTTAAGGCGTTGTTTGATGGTGGGATTTTCACCGAAGTGAAAGTGCCCGAGCCTGTCGTTGATCCGCTGCATTTTCGCGATCAAAAGAAATACCCCGAACGTCTGCGCGCCGCCCAAAAAGCCACCGGAGAGCGTGACGCCATGGTCGTGGCCGAGGGTGAAATTATGCGCACGCCCTTTGTAGCCGTGGCACAGGACTTTGCCTTTATGGCGGGGTCGATGGGCATGTTTGTGGGCAATGCCATGATCGTGGGGGCGCAGACGGCGGTGAAACACACGCGGCCCATGGTCGTTTTTTGCGCGGCAGGTGGTGCGCGGATGCAAGAGGGAATTTTGTCGCTGATGCAAATGCCCCGCACCACGGTGGCGGTGCAGATGCTGCGCGAGGCGGGCTTGCCCTATATCGTCGTGCTGACCCACCCGACCACGGGCGGGGTTACGGCCAGCTATGCCATGCTGGGCGATGTGCAAATTGCCGAACCCAATGCGCTGATCTGCTTTGCAGGCCCCCGCGTGATCGAACAAACCATCCGCGAAAAGCTGCCCGAAGGCTTTCAGCGCGCCGAATATTTGCTGGATCACGGCATGCTTGACCGCGTCACCCACCGCAAAGCGATGCGCGATGAACTGGTGACGATTGTGCGCATGCTGCAAGGCCTGTCCCCGCCGGTGAAAGGTGATCTTCCAGCCCCTGACGGCAAAGTGGCGGCGAAGGCCTGAATCATGGCCTCCTCAGACGCCATTTTGGACCGGATGATGACCTTTCATCCCAAGGTGATCGACCTGACCCTGAACCGCACCCATCGCCTGCTGGCGGCATTGGGCAACCCAGAACGGACCTTGCCGCCCGTTATTCACAT
>CAXNKP010000371.1:0-3302 GCA_964202815.1 Stagnihabitans sp.
CCTGTCGAAGGCGCAAACCTGCCCATCCGGATCGAGGACCGCACCGGCGATACCAGCTATACCCAACGCCGCAGGCAACGCGCCGATCCGCCGCATATTTTGCTGACCACGCCGGAATCCTTGGCGTTGCTTCTAACCTATCCCGATGCGGCCAAGGTTTTTGCGGACTTGCAGCGGGTGATCATCGACGAAATCCATGCTTTGGCCGAATCCAAACGCGGCGACCAGTTGATGCTGCAACTGGCCCGACTGGACACCATCGCCCCCGGCCTGCGCCGCATTGGCCTGTCTGCCACGGTCGAAGACCCGCCCGCCTTGGCCCGATTCCTAAGCACCAAGGCGCACGTACTTCTGGCCGACCCCGGCCCCGACCCTGATATTCAAATGCTGGTCCCACCAGTACCCCCGCCATGGGCGGGTGGTGGTGGCAAATATGCCATTCCTGCGATCCTTGAACAGGTCAAAGCCCACCGCATCACCCTGATCTTTCACAACACCCGCGCGCAGGCTGAGATTTTCTTTCACAACCTGTGGCTGGCCAATGACGAGTCTTTGCCCATCGGCATTCACCACGGCTCCCTCTCGCGTGAGCAGCGCGAAAGGGTGGAAGCGGCGATGGTCGCGGGCCAGTTGCGCGCGGTGGTCTGCACCGGCTCGCTGGATTTAGGGCTGGATTGGGGCGATGTCGATCTGGTGATCCAAGTGGGGGCACCCAAGAACATCAAACGCTTGGTCCAACGCATTGGGCGCGCCAACCATCGCTACAACGCGCCGTCCAAGGCGCTGCTGGTGCCCGCCAACCGCTTTGAAGTGGTCGAATGCCAAGCGGCGTTAGAGGCGGTCAAAGCCCATACCCTTGACGGCGAACCCCGCGGCCCCGGCCCGCGCGATGTGCTGTGCCAACACATTCTGGCCACCGCCTGTGCTGGCCCCTTTGACGCAGGCGAACTTTACGCCGAGGTTACAACCGCCGGCCCCTACGCCGCCCTGACTCAGCCCGAGTTTGACGCCTGCCTAGATTTCGTGGCCACCGGCGGCGATGCTCTACGCGCTTATGATCGCTGGCAACGCCTGATGATCCGGGATGGCCAATGGACCCTGCGCGATCCCCGCGCCGCCGCTGTCATCCGCCAGAATCTGGGCACAATCATCGATATCGAAACCCTCAAAGTCGCCCTTAAAGGGCGGGGCGCGCCCTTGGGAGAGATCGAGGAAAGCTTTGCCGCCACTCTTACCCCCGGTGATACCTTTTTGATGGGCGGCGAGGTCGTGCGCTTTTCGGGCCTGCGCGATCTGACCGTGGAAGTCACCCGCGACCCCGGCCGCCCGCCCAAAGTCGCCGTGTTCAACGGCACGAAATTTGCCACCTCGACCGAGTTGTCCGACCGTATCTTGCGCATCATGCAGCAAGACAGTTGGCCCGACCTGCCCTTACACACCGCCCAGTGGCTGACCCACCAGCGCGAGGTGTCGCGCCTGCCGCACCCAGACCGCTTGCTGGTGGAATCCTTCCCCCATGACGGGCGCGAGCATCTGTGCATCTACGGCTTTGCCGGACGCAATGCCCAGCAAACACTAGGTTTGCTGGTGACTAAAGAGATGGAAGTACTGGGGCTTGACCCCTTGGGTTTTGTCGCCACCGATTACGCCACGCTGATCTGGGGCCTACAGCCTTTGCAAGACACCGCGCTGTTTTGCAAAACCCGTCTGGCAGACGGGCTGGAAACATGGCTTGCAGGCAATGCCGTCATGAAACGCACCTTTCGCAACACCGCCACGATTGCGGGCCTGATCGAGCGCAACAACCAAGGCCGCCGCACCACAGGACGTCAGGCGACCTTCTCGTCTGACATTTTGTACGACACGCTGCGCCGCTTTGATCCCGACCACTTGCTGCTGTCCATCACCCGTGACGAGGCGATGCGCGGCTTGGTGGACTTTGGCCGCATCGAAGCCCTGCTAGACCGCGTCGGCCCCCGCATCGACCTGATCCGCTTGGCCCGCATCACACCGCTTTCAGCGCCCTTGATGCTGGAACCCGGCGTTGTGCCCATCCAAGGCAAGGGCCGCGAACGTCTGGCCTCGGATGCCGCGCGCCAATTGCTGCGCGAGGCGGGATTGGGCTAAAGACAGCGCCTTTCGTTCATGAACATACCCTGCCATCGCCGAAGGCAAAACTCTTTAAAATGTCCATTTCACCACCACCAAGCGAGACAGGTCGGTGCAGAGCCCTGACGAGCAGGTGAACCTTCCCTTCGCACCGGATCGACCGGTGTAAAATTCGCTGCCATCTAGGCCCCTTGCGCACAAGCGGAGGAGATGTTTCAAGAAAATCGCAACGCACGCGATTTGGTCGGCCGGGTGGTGAACAAATCAGCCTTCGAAACACCCGGCGGGGCTGACAGTCTGGGCAAGAGGCATCTATCGTCCTGTCAACAAGGCCAAAACGCGGGGTGGGGTCAAAGGCAGCTTTGAGACGGGTTTGCCAATAGCATTGGCCACGGCACAAGCCACCGCTGCACCGACGTTCAGGATTGGAACCTCGCCTGCGCCTTTTGTGCCCAAAGGGCCAACCGAGGGCGCACCTTCGAACAGATCGATATCGACTGACACGACATCTTCGGCCATGGGCAGAAGGTAGGATTCAAAACCGCGTTGGTCAAAGGCACCTGTGGGGTTGATGGTGATTTCCTCATGCAGCGCATAGCCCAAGCCCTGCACGACCCCGCCTTGCACCTGACTGCGGATGGCACGTGGGTTCAAGGCACGGCCCACATCCTGCACGACGCGGTAGGCAAGTATGGTCACGTGGCCTGTTGCAGGATGGACCGTCAGGTCGCATTCATGCACGGTAAAAACAGGAATATCGATGGCATCGATGAAATGCCCTGCCGCACAGCCTGGCAGCGCCGCAACCCCCGGCCCGGTAAAAGCGCCGCTGCCAGAGATCGGGCCCGTCACTGTCTCGGCATGTTGGATAACTTTTTGGATCGAGGTGCCGGACCCCGGGCGGCCCATGATTTCAACGCGCCCGCCGCTAAGAACCAGGTGCGCAGGTTCGGTTTGCAGCAACTCACTGGCGGCGGCCAGAAGCTTTACGCGCACTTCGGCACAGGCCGCAGCGCTGGCCGCGCCAAGAGACACTGTGGTGCGCCCCCCGCCCACACCCATATCGCGACCTGACGCATCGGTGTCAGCGGTTTTGACGATCACTGCTGACGGATGGATCCCCAATTCTGCGGCCACAATCTGCGGAAGCGATTGCATCATGGTCCCTGATCCAATTTCGACCCCGGCAGTGA
>CAXNKP010000372.1:0-3301 GCA_964202815.1 Stagnihabitans sp.
AAGCGGGGGTTTCACACCCCCGCACCCCCGTGGGATATTTGGGCACATATGAAAGAGGGGAAGAGGCAGCTCTGCTCCCTTTTTGTGTGGCACCGTGGGGTCCACTTGACCTAAGCGCGGCTCTGGGGCCTATGGTCGGCTATGGCCAAGAAAAACACACGCCCGAAAAGACCCGCCCTCGCCGCAAGGCCGCCCCTGCCCGTGTGGCGGCAGGCTTTGCGTTGGGTTGGGCGCCTTGTGGGGTGCGTGGTGGGGTTTTATCTTTTTCTGATCGTTTTATTCTCGTTCCTGCCACCGCCGGGCAATATCTACCAATGGCAGGAAAGCTGGCGCTTGGGCGGGATTGAGCGGCAATGGGTCAGATGGAAGGACATTTCGCCCGATATGGCGCGGTCAGCTGTGGCGGGCGAGGATGCCAATTTCTGCCTGCATTGGGGGTTTGACATCGACCAGATCCGCGATGCCATAGCAAATGGCAAACAGCGCGGGGCGTCAACTATCAGCCAGCAGGTGGTGAAGAATGTGTTTTTGTGGCAGGGCAGGTCGTATCTGCGCAAGGCCCTTGAAGCAGCTTTGACCCCGGTGGTTGAACTGATGTGGTCTAAGCAGCGTATTTTGGAAGTCTACCTGAACCAAGCCGAATTTGCCGAAGGGGTCTTTGGTGTAGAAGCGGCGGCTCAAACCCTTTTCAAGACAGATGCCGCTCATCTGAGTGCCACCCAATCCTCTCGGTTGGCCGCTGTGTTACCCAACCCCAAAGAGCGCAACGCCGCCGAACCTTCCAGCTTTGTGCGGCGCCATGCGGCGCAGATCCGCTCGGGTGCCGAAACGATCGCTGTGGATGGCCGGTCTTCATGCTTTGAGACGGTAGATTGAGGACGAGGTGGTTGAAATTCCGCCGCCTTCGGTGCATGCAGGGTGAAATTCCGCGCAGGTGACCATGATCCGTTTGTACCACTTCTCGCTGTCGCCCTTTTGTCGCAAGGTACGGCTGACCTTGGCTGAAAAAAAGCTGGAGGTTGAACTGGTTGAAGAGCGTTATTGGGAGCAAGATCCCGAATTCCTTCGGCGCAATCCGGCTGGCAAGGTGCCCGTCCTGAGGATGGACGGCAAGTTGATGACGGAAAGCCAAGCTATTTGCGAATATCTTGACGAGACGGTGGCCTTTGCGCCACTTATGCCGCGGGATGCGGAAGGGCGGCACGAAGTGCGCCGCCTATGTGCTTGGTTTGACGACAAGTTCCATGCCGAGGTGACATCGAAGCTGCTCTATGAGCGGGTCTATAAAAAGATGATGGGACAGGGCTATCCCGATTCAAGGAACGTGATAGCTGGCGCGACCCAGATCAAATATCACATCGACTATCTGGGCTGGTTGCTGGAACAGCGGCGTTGGCTGGCGGGCGATGTGATGACACTGGCCGATTTTGCCGCGGCGGCGCATTTGTCGGCGCTGGATTACATCTCGGACGTGGATTGGAACCGCAACGCTTTGGTCAAGGATTGGTATGCCAAGATCAAATCGCGCCCAGCCTTTCGCCCGCTGCTATCAGACCAGATCCCAGGCTTTCCGCCACCCGCGCATTACGCCGACCTTGACTTCTGATTGACGCGATTTTTCTGCGAAAAATCAGGCTGGGCCAGGTTCATAGCGCACATAGGCAAAGGCAGAACTGTCCGGCGCCCAGCAGGGTACGTTGATGCTGCCTTGGCCGCCGGTGAATTCCAAGATGCGGCGGCGGTTTGTGCCATCAAGATCGGCGAGGCACAGCGCCACAGGCAGATTGGCAGGGTGGCCCGTTGTGCCAGAGGGATAGGCCAGATACAAAAGATGCGCCCCGTCCGGCGAGGGGTGGGGGAACCAGTTGACCTGATCGTCAGCAAATAGCTTGCGCTGATTGGACCCGTCGGCCCCCATCACCCAGATTTGCGCATGGCCGTCGCGGTCGCAGTTGTAATAGATTTGCGAGCCGTCGGCGGAGTAATCGGGGCCGTCACAATGCCCCTCACCCTGCGTCAGGCGGGTTTCGGTGCCACCGTTCACGCCGATCGTGTAAACATCAATCACCCGCCGCCCACCGCGCGCCGCCACATAGGCCAGCGTCTGTCCATCGGGTGACCAACCGTGCCACCAACTGGGCGCATCGGGTGAAATGAGGCGCGGTTCTCCGCCACTGGCGGGCAACACAAACATCTCGGACCCGCGGTCGCGGTGGTTGGAAATCACGATCTGGCGACCATCGGGGCTGATGCCGTGGTCATTGTTCAGGCTTTGGGCAAAGCCGGTATCGACCAAGATCATCTCGGGCGCGTCTAGGGGCACGCGGTACAGCCTGCCACCACCGTTGATCAGCAATGTTTTGCCAGAGGGCTCCCAATTCGGCGCCTCGATCACACCACCCGTTTGCAGAACAAGCTGCACGGTTTGGCTGGCCAAGGTGTAGATTTCCAGAAAGCTTTTCATGTCAGCCCTTTTGTGCCCAACAACGCCATGGGGCCAACTAGCGTGCTTATGACGATGGGTATAGGGTCAGGACATTGCTTTGAAATGTTTTTAGAGGGGTTCTTGCGCAGGGCCGATCTGTGAGTGAGCCCGCGCGAAGATTGCGGAGTGCCTTCGTTTGAACTTTACGAAGTGGGTGGGGCATATTTCAGCCCCAGACAGGGCGTCAGAAAATCAACACATCCGCGTAAACTATGGCGGGGTGACTGTCCAACACAGCAATCTGAACAGCTTTGCCAGCGCCACTGCCGTCGGCATCATAGTAAAGCGCGCCCGTAGATGTGTTGTAGATCACACGGTCTGTCTCAAGGTGGCCCTGCGTTGCCCCTGCGGCGGCGTAGAAAGCGGCAGTGTCTAAGCCCCCCTTTGTGCCCAGCGCCACATATGTTGCCTTGGAAAGACTGATGCGGTCGCTGCCAGAGGTAAAGTCTGTGATGTGGTCAACGCCCTTCAGCGCATTGAGACTGAACACATCTGCGTCAGCGCCCCCAATCAGACGATCAATCCCGGCACCACCAAACAAGAGGTCATTTCCAATTCCGCCGTCAAGGCTGTCAGCACCAAGCCCTCCGGTTAGGGAATCCAAGCCCGTGCCGCCGATCAGGGTGCCATTGCCATTGCCACCCTTTAAGCGGGTCGCTGCCACAGCGATTCATGATTCCCATGAAGGCTGATATGTTACTGCCTTAACATATAGGAGATGTTGGGGGTCATTGATAGGCATGCCGCTTCCTGTAAAGCGACATCAGCGCGTTGTTGATTTTGTTGAGGAAGGTCATACGCATCGGTCTGCGGCGG
>CAXNKP010000373.1:0-3300 GCA_964202815.1 Stagnihabitans sp.
TGGATTGGGCTAGCGCCAGATGAGTGGCGCGCAAGGGGGCCAAGGCTGCGGCCAGATGCTGATTTACCACCGCGTTGGCCTTCGGCGTCACATGCACCTCGCCGCCGCGCCACAGGTTCAACCCCGCCCGCACTTCGGCCACACCGCGGCCGGGCAGGGCGGCTATGTAGCGATCTGCCGCGTCGATCAATCGGTCAACTTGGTCGGCGGCACTGGCAGGGGCCATAACATTCCCCACCCCGATTTCTGCCAGCATCGGTGCTGGATCCTGCCCGTCGCGGGCTGAGGCGATGCGGTACACCTCTAGCACGGCAGGGCTGATCCGCCCCTGTAGATACAACTCCATCGCCGCGGCATAGCGCGCACGGCCTGACCCTTTGGCCCCCAGCGGCAAGGACAGGTTGCTCATTCGTTGGCCCGATAGGCCATACGGCGGTCGCGCTCGGCGCGGCGTTCGGCGCGGTTCATCACAGCCCCCGCCACCAGCACACACAGCCCCACCGTCAGCACGATCAGCGTGGCCAAGGCGTTGATATCCGGCGTCACCCCCAATTTGACCTTGGACCAAATCAGGATCGGCAGCGTTGTCGTGCCCGGCCCCGTGGTAAAGTTGGTGATCACCACATCATCCATCGAAATCGTAAAGGCCAGCAACCACCCTGACAGAATCGCGGGCGAGATCACCGGAAGTGTGACATCGCGCAACACCTGCCAAGGCCGCGCCCCCAGATCCATTGCCGCCTCTTCAATGGCGCGGTCGGCTGACAGCATCCGCGATTGCACAATCGTGGTGACAAAGACCATCGAAAAGGTGATATGCGCCAGCGTCACCGTGGTAAATCCGCGCGCCGAAGGCCATCCCACATACTGGCCCAGCAGGATAAAGAAAATCAGCGAGGAGATGCCGGTGATCACCTCGGGCATGACCAGCGGCGCAGTCACCAGACCGGAAAACAGCGTGCGCCCGCGAAACTTGGTGAACCGCGCTAGGGCTATCCCCGCCATCGTGCCCAAGATGGTGGCGATGATCGAAGACAGCAGCGCAATCTCCAGCGACAGCCACAAGGCCTTGCCGACCTGCGCGTTAGACAACAGCGTGCCGTACCATTTGGTGGAAAACCCGCCCCAAACTGTCGCCAGCCGTGATCCGTTGAACGAATAGACGATCATCGACAGGATAGGCACATAAAAGAAGGCAAACCCAAAGCCCAGCATGGTCAAAAGGAAGGTGTTTGACCGTTTCATTCCGACCGCTCCCGCGCTTGGGCGCGTGCTTCAAAGCGCGAATAGATCATCATCGGCCCGACCATCAAGATCAGCAACGCCACCGCCACGGCAGATGCCATGGGCCAATCGCGGGCCGAAGAAAACTCGTCCGAAATCACCCGCCCGATCATGGGTGACGAGGAATCACCCACCAATGTGGGGATCACCAATTCCCCCGCCGCCGGAATAAACACCAGCATCCCCCCCGCAATGATGCCTGGAATGGATTGCGGCAGGGTGACATCGCGAAACACCGCAAAGGGGCGAGAGCCTAGGTCCATCGCGGCCTCGTCCAAGGTCGGGTCCAGCCGTTCCAGATTGGCGTAAAGCGGTAAGATCATGAAGGGCAGATAGGTGTACACCATCACCAGAACGACTGCGAAATTGCTGTGCATCAAGGGCACATTGGCCACATCCCAAGCTTGCGGCACCAGCCAGTTCCAAGCCCCAGTCAAAAGCTTGTTGAACCACGAATTCGACCCCATCAGCCCCATCCAAGCATAAACCCGCAATAGGAACGAGGTCCAGAATGGCAAAATCACCAGCATCAGCAAAATGTTGCGCCACCCGCGATCCACCCGCGTCAGCCCCAGCGCCATGGGATAGCCGATCAGCAAACACAACACCCTCGCGCCCGCTGCATTGGTCAGCGAGGTGACAAAGGCGCGGATGTATAGCGTATCACTGAACAGCCGCGCATAGCCTGCAAGGTTGATCGCCGGGTTTTCCCCGCCAAAGCCAAAGGGGGGGGCTGTCGAGGTGCGGGTGCCAAAGCTCATCGCGACCACGATCAGAAAGGGGATCAGGAAAAAGATCAAAAGCCACAAATAGGGCAGGCCAATGACCAGATCGGACCATCCCCTGCGGTGAAACCAGCGCGCGATCATCGGCCTAGTCCGTCAGCAACAAAACAGAGGCGGCATCGAAACTTAGCCAGACCTTATCATACCAATCGGCCAAGCGATCATCATCGCTGGCCCGCGCGGCATTGACCGCATGCACCGACACCAAGGCCCCTGAGGGCAGCGCCACGCGGTAGAGGCTGTCTTTGCCGAAATAGGCAAGATCCTTGATTTCTCCGGCCAAAACATTGGCCCCCTCAACCGGTATGCGGTGAATGGTGATCTTTTCCGGCCGCAGGGCCATTGTGACATTTTGCCCAACGATCAGGCCGCCTACAGCGCGGGCTTGCACCGATTGGCCCAAGGCGGGCACATCGACGCTGATCTGATCGCCAAGCGCCGTCACGCGGGCCTCAAAGGCGTTGATCGAGCCCAGAAAATTCGCCACAAACTTCGAGTTCGGGAATTCATAAACCGCCCCCGGCCGCCCGACTTGCCGCACGACGCCTTGATCCATCACGGCGATGCGGTCAGACAGGGTCATCGCCTCTTCTTGGTCGTGGGTCACCACGATAAAGGTCACGCCAGTGCGTTCCTGGATCGACATCAACTCAAACTGCGTATGTTCGCGCAGCTTCTTGTCCAAAGCGGCCAAGGGTTCATCCAGCAGCAAAAGCTTGGGCTGCCGCGCCAAAGCCCGCGCCAAGGCCACGCGCTGGCGTTGCCCGCCCGAGATTTGATGCGGTTTGCGTGTGGCAAAGGGGGTCAGTTGCACCAGTTCCAGCATCTCGCGCACCCTTGCCTTGCGGTCGGCGGGCGACATCGCCTCGTGTTTCAGCCCGTAGCCCACGTTCTTTTCCACACTCATATGCGGGAAAAGTGCGTAGCTTTGAAACATCATATGCACGGGCCGCTCCCACGGGGGAACAGACGCCATATCCACCCCGTCGATGAAGATGCGCCCTTGGGTGGGGGCTTCAAACCCTGCCAGCATCCGCAGCAAAGTGGTCTTCCCACAGCCCGACCTGCCCAAAAGCGAGAAGATCTCGCCCTTTTCAATCTGCAGGCTGACGTTTTTGACGGCTTGAAAGCTGCCAAAGGATTTTGACACGCCTTCAATGCGCACCAGCGCTTGCGTCATCTTAACCCGCCTTGATCTGCGCCCAAGCACGGGTGAGCAGGCGCTCTTGCT
>CAXNKP010000374.1:0-3295 GCA_964202815.1 Stagnihabitans sp.
ATGCGCCCATCGGGCAGAACCACCTCTAGCCCCAAGCACAGAGCGCGGGTGGACCCGTAGCGCACCACGTTGGACCCGCCCGCATTGGTCGACAGAACCCCGCCGATCATCGCCGACCCGCGCGCGCCAAACCACAGGGGGAAGTACAATCCCTGCGCTTCGGCCGCGTCGTGCAGCGATTGCAACACCACCCCTGCTTCGACAATCGCGATGCGGGTGGACGGGCGGATCTCGCGAATTTTGTTCAACCGTTCAACCGACAGCATCAAGCCGCCGTTGGTCATCGCCCCGCCCACAAGCCCCGTCAGGCCCGAGACGGGGATCACCGGGGTTTTGTGCCGTGCGGCGCATTGCAACACCGCTGCCACCTCTGCCGTGTTGGCAGGGCGGGTGACCGCTGTGGGGTTGGGGTGGTAATGCCCGCTCCAATCGCCGGTGTATTTGGCAAGGTCGGGGCCGGTGAGCACATGGGCCGGGCCCAAGAGGGCGCGCAGATCATCAAGCAATGTCATGGGATTTCCTTGAGCAGGTCCAGCACAAAGGGGCCGATGCCTTCAACTATCACCTGCACCCCTTGGGCGCTGGGATGCAATCCATCGGGTTGCAGGTATTGGGTCAGGGCGGCGGGGTCGGAGGCTTTGGCCAGAAGGGGGGCAAAAAAGCCCGGCGCGAACAGTACATGATATTGGGCGGCAAGGTCGGGATAGATCGCGTCAAACTGGGCCTTATAGTCTGGGCCATAGTTGCCCGCAGCTTGAATGCCAATCAGCAGCACGGGGATGTGCTTGGCCTTGGCCCCTTGCAAAATGGCGTCCAGGTTGGCGCGGGTCTGGGCGGGGTCTAGCCCGCGCAGCATATCATTGGCCCCAAGGGTGACGATCAGGCCCTGCACCTCTGGCGCAAGGGTCCAGTCCAGCCGCGCAAGGCCGCCCGCCGAGGTGTCGCCCGACACGCCTGCGTTTTGCACGGTGATGCTTTGGCCCTGCGTTTCCAGCCAAGCCTGCAACTGCGGTACAAAGCCCTCTTCGGGCGCAAGCCCGTAGCCTTGGGTCAAACTGTCGCCCAAAGCGGCAATTGTGGTGGCTTGGACAGGGCTGACCAGCAAAAACGCGATCGTGACATTGCGCAAGCCTCGGATCAGCCCATATGAGAGAAAACGGGTAAAGGCAGGTTTCATGGCGACTGTGTTAGATTTGCAAGATGTCCACCTGCGGCTGAACGGCAATGCCGGAGCGCTGGATATTCTGCGCGGCATATCCTTGACTGTGACAGCCGGGGAAAGCCTTGCCTTGATCGGGCCGTCGGGGTCGGGCAAATCCTCGCTCCTTATGGTGATGGCCGGGTTAGAACGGGCCACAGGCGGACGTGTCGGCGCCCTTGGTCAAGATCTGACCCGATTGGACGAGGACGCTTTGGCACGGTTCCGCCGGGGCAATATGGGCGTGGTTTTCCAAAGCTTCCACCTGATTCCGACATTAACCGCCCTTGAAAACGTCGCCGTCCCCTTGGAAATCGCCGGAGAGCCCGATGCCTTCGCCCGTGCGCGCACCGAATTGGGGCGAGTGGGCCTTGGGCCAAGGGCGGGCCACTATCCCAGCCAGTTGTCGGGCGGAGAGCAGCAAAGGGTGGCGCTGGCCCGCGCCTCGGTCAGCCGGCCCAAGCTGTTGCTGGCAGATGAGCCTACGGGCAATCTGGATACGGCCAATGGGGCTGCCATAATGGACCTGCTGTTTGATCTGCGCGATGCGCATGGCGCGACCTTGGTTATGGTGACACATGCGCCGGAACTGGCGGCGCGCTGTGATCGGGTGTTGAAGCTGGCCGATGGGCTTTTGTCATGACGAGGGGCCAGAACTGGGCCTTGGCTTGGCGCTTGGCGCTGCGCGAGTTGCGCGGCGGTTTGGCGGGGTTTGGGGTGCTGATCTTGTGCCTCGCGTTGGGGGTAGCCGCCATTGCCGCTGTGGGATTGCTGCGCGCGGCCATTCAAGGCGGTTTGGCGGATCAAGGCGGCGTGCTTCTGGGCGGTGATGCGCAGATGAATTTCACCTACCGTTTCGCCTCGGACGCCGAAAAGGCGTGGATGGGCGATCACGCTTTGCGCGTGTCGGAGATTGTCGACTTCCGCTCGCTCGCCGTGGCGGGTGAGGACCGCGCCCTGACACAGGTCAAGGCCGTGGATGACGCTTGGCCCTTGGTGGGGGCGGTGGGGCTAGAAGCGGGCACTTTGGCGCAGGCTTTTGCGCCGCAAGGTGGGTTGCCGGGCGGCGTGATGGAAAAAATCCTTGCTGACAGGTTGGGCTTGAAGCTGGGCGATAGGTTCAAGCTGGGCACCCAAACCTTCCACTTGGGTGCCGTGCTGCTGCGCGAACCTGACAGCGCCACCGCAGGCTTTGGTCTTGGGCCCCGCACCTTGGTGCGCACAGCCGATTTGGCGCAATCGGGTTTGATCGCGCCGGGCACATTGTATGAAACCGATTACCGCCTGCTTTTGCCTGCGGGGGCCGATCTGGATGCGCTGCAAAAGGCTGCTGAGGCCGCTTTTCGGGACAAGGGCATGAAATGGAGCGACAAGCGCAACGCGGCGCGCGGGGTAGAGCGGTTTGTGGATAGCCTCGGGTCGTTTTTGATTTTGATCGGCCTTGCGGGGCTGGCCGTGGGCGGGGTGGGTGTAGCCTCGGCCGTGCGGGCCTTTATGGCGGCACGGGTGGGCACGATTGCCACGCTTAAGGTGCTGGGGGCTGAAGGTGCTTTGGTGCTGCAGGTCTATCTGATCCAGATCGCGGTGATTTGCGCTGTTGGTGTGGGGTTGGGGCTGGTTTTGGGGGCAGGCGGGTTGATCGCGGGGGCACCGCTTTTGGGTAAGCTGATGCCATTTCCGGTGGCCTTCGGGCTGTATCCCGCCCCCCTGTTGCAGGCGGCGTTTTACGGCATGGTCAGTGGGCTGCTCTTTGCGCTGTGGCCTTTGGCACAGGCGGTGCGCCAGCGTGTCACGTCGTTATATCGGGGCACGGCAGAGCGGGTCTGGCCCAAGGCGGCGCATCTGGCAGGGATGGCAGTGCTTTTGACACTGTTTGTTGGCGGGGCGGTGTGGTTTTCGGGCAATGCCAGCTTGGCCTTGGGCACGTTGGGCGGGGTCTTTGCGGCTTTGGCGGTTTTGGCTGTGGCGGGGCTTGGCGTCAAACATCTGGCGCGGTCGGCGGCGCGGTTGGGATTTGTGACGGGTCGGCCCGCTTTGCGCTGGGCGCTGGCCGCGATGGGCGGGCCAAGGTCAGAGGTGCAGGCGGTGATCTTGTCG
>CAXNKP010000375.1:0-3294 GCA_964202815.1 Stagnihabitans sp.
GATCACAACTTTTGACCCAAAGGCCGCCGCCCGTGCCACGGCCACACCTTGGCGCTGGCCACCCGACAAAGATTCCACCGCCTGATGGATGTTCTGGATCGTGGTTAGGCCCAATTCACTCAGCTTGTCGCGGGCGAATTTTTCCATGCGGGGGCGGTCCATCTGTCGAAACACCGATCCCAGAATACCGGGCTTGCGCCATTCGCGGCCCAGAAACATGTTGTCCGCAATGGTCAGCGCGGGGCTGAGGGCGAGGTTTTGATAAACCGTCTCGATGCCTAAGTTGCGCGCATCCTCGGGGCCGCGAAAGTGAACTTCGCGCCCATCCAGTTCGATGCTGCCATGGTCAGGGATCACAGCGCCAGACAGGGCCTTGATCAGGGTCGATTTACCGGCCCCGTTGTCGCCAATGACGCCCAGAATCTCGCCCGGATACAGTTCGAAGTCCGCGCCGCTCATCGCCACGACCGTCCCGTAACGCTTCAGCAAGCCCTTCGCTTGCAAAATAGGTTTGACAGCACTCATTGTGACGCCCTCCGCAGCCATTGATCCAGGGCAACGGCGATGATCACCAACGTGCCCGCAGCAAACATTTGCCAATAATCGTCCACCCCTGCCAGCGAAAGGCCCGTGTTGAACACGCCCACGATGAAGGCCCCCAAAACCGACCCGATGATCGACCCGCGCCCGCCAAACAGCGAGGTGCCGCCGATCACCACAGCCGTGATAGAGGCAAGGTTCACCGTCGAAAACGCAATGGGCGACACGGACCCGACCCGACCAATCGCAATCCATGCCGCAAACCCGCAGATCAGGCCTGCGACTACGTAAACCGAGATCAGCACCGAATTGACGCGAATGCCCGACAGCATCGCCGAATCGGGATCATCGCCGATGGCATGAACGTGCCGGCCCCAAGCGGTATGGTTCAGCACATACCAAAGCACGCCAGCCAGTATGAACAGCGTCAGCCCGCCAAGGCTCAGACTGGCCCCACCAAGGTTTGCGCTTTGCCCGAACCACAGCAACGCGGGCGCTTTAGCCTCGATGTCAACGTTTCGGATCGATTCCGATTTGGAATACCACAGGGTCAGCGCCGAAAAGATCGACAAGGTTCCCAAAGTCACGATAAACGGCGGCAACTTGACGCGCGCCACCAAAATACCGTTCACAGCCCCCATCAGCGCACCAAAAAACACGCCAATCCCCACGGCCAGCAGGGCCGGAAGCCCCGACATCACGGCCAGATTGCCCATGATCAGCGAACTGAGCACCAAAATAGCCCCCACAGACAGGTCGATCCCCGCTGTCAGGATGATCAAGGTCTGGGCCAGTGCAATAAAGCCAGTCACCGTCACCTGTTTAAGAACCGTCGAAAGCGCACCCATGCCAAAAAAGCGCGGTGCGATGATGGAAAACACCGCAATCGAGATGACCAGCACCAGAGCGGGGATCATCGTGGGATAGGACCGCAGAAAGTTCCGCAGGACATGGATCAAAGATTTGTCGTCGCGATCAAAGTTGGCGACGGTGCTATCGGCTTTGGCCAATCCGGCTTCGTAATCCGCAATCACCTTTGTCGGCGTGTCTTGGGTGCTCATTTTCTCGCGATCCCCCCGTTAAGCGTCAAGCAGGTTGGCCTGCCCTGTAATCAGAAGGGCGACTGTAAAGCCGCCCTTCCTTTAATCAAGTCAGATCGTGTTTGGGATTAGCCCCAGCACAGCTCGGTGCCTTTGGTGCTGTCCAGCGACGGCACGCCTTCGGCGGGCTTGTCGGTGATCAGGTTCACACCGGTGTTGAAGAACGACAGGCCTTCAGAGACGGTGGGCTTGGTGCCGTCCTTGGCGAATGCCACGATGGCCTCGATGCCTTTGGCTGCCATCAGCAGCGGGTATTGCTGCGAGGTGGCGCCGATGACGCCCGACTTGACCGAAGCCACACCAGGGCAGCCGCCGTCAACCGAAACGATGATCGCTTGGCCTTCTTTGCCTGCGTTCTTCAGCGCCTGATAGGCACCTTCAGCGGCAGGCTCGTTGATCGTGTAGACCACGTTGATATCGGGGTCTTTGGCCAACAGCGTTTCCATCGCGCGCAGACCGCCTTCGGGGTTCGCGTCCGATGTTTCGTGGCCGATCACGCGTGCGTCGGTTTCAGAACCCATGACTTTAAGATCCGG
Source organism: Stagnihabitans sp. (assembly GCA_964202815.1). GTDB lineage: Bacteria > Pseudomonadota > Alphaproteobacteria > Rhodobacterales > Rhodobacteraceae > Stagnihabitans. Next base: position 2,177 of record CAXNKP010000375.1, read on the forward strand.
AACTTCGATGCCAAAGCCAACCAGGAACCCGGTGTCGCGTGCAACGTCAACCGAGATGTTGTCTTTGTTAATGTCGAGCATAGCGATCTTGGCGGTCGCAGCGCCTTCACCCATGGTGGCAGCCGCCCACTTGCCGATCAAAAGACCAGCTTCGAAGTTGTCGGTTGCAAAGGTGATGTCCTGAGCTTCGGTGTCAGCCAAGGGGGTATCCAAAGCGATAACCAGGATGCCAGCAGCGCGGGCGTCCTTCAAAGCCGGCCCAACCGAGTCGTTCGAGGGTGTGATCAAGATACCCTTGGCACCAGCAGCGACGCAGTTTTCGATGGCGGTGATCTGCGGCGCAGCGTCGCCGTCTTTTTCGCCAGCGTAAGCTTGGAAATCAAGGCCAGCAGCGGTCGCAGCAGCCTCAGCGCCTTCTTTCATTTTCACGAAGAAGGGGTTGGTGTTGTTCTTGGTGATCAGGCAAGCCAGATCGCCAGCGGAAGCGGAACCCGCAACCAAAGCAAGTGCAGCAGCGCCGATCAAGGCAACAGCTTTGAACTTCATGGTAGTCCTCCCAAGGATAAAGGGGGCCGTGCCCCCAACAGTAAAATAGCCTCATCAAGGATTGCGTCCGGCAATGACCCGACCCTCTCCCCCCGATGGCCGGCACAAAAGCTGATTCCCCGTCATCCGTCAAGATAGATAAATCACAGTGATTTATTATTGACAGATTCCCCTATTCCTGCCCAGTGTCGCACCAACCTGACGTTTGTCAGGGCTTTGAGCTAAAGTGGTGACCAAAGATGTTGATCGGAATTCCTGCGATACTGGGGCCAGACCTGCTGTTTACGCTGCGCTCGATGGGGCATGGGGACGAGATTGCCTTGGTCGACGCCAACTATCCCGCGCAAGAGCACGCCCGGCGTCTGGTGCGCGCCGATGGGCATGGGGTTATGGCGATTTTAGAAGCAATTCTGACGGTTATGCCTTTGGACCGCGCTGTGCCCAACGCCATTATGCGGGCCGCTTTGCACAATGACCCCGCCCAATCAAGCGCCTTTCACCAAGGGCTGGACGCTGCCTGCGCCCGCCTTGCCCCGGGCTTTGATGTCAAACCCTTGGCCGGGGCGGACCTT
>CAXNKP010000376.1:0-3287 GCA_964202815.1 Stagnihabitans sp.
GTGATGTGATAGGCGTCACCTGAAAGCCCATACCCCAGCACTTCCGCATAAATCTTGGCCCCGCGCGCCACGGCGTGCTCGTATTCTTCCAAGACCACCACACCAGCCCCCTCGCCCATGACAAACCCGTCACGGTCAGCATCATAAGGGCGGCTGGCCTTGGCCGGATCATCAGCCCGCTTGGTTGACAGCGCCTTGCAAGCATTAAACCCCGCAATGCCAATCTCGCAAATCGGTGCCTCGGCCCCGCCGGCCACCATCACATCCGCATCGTCCCATTGGATCAACCGCGCCGCATCGCCAATGGCGTGCGCGCCGGTTGAACACGCCGTCACAACCGCGTGGTTTGGCCCTTTAAAGCCAAAGCGGATCGACACCTGCCCCGAAATCAGATTGATCAGCGATCCGGGGATAAAGAAAGGCGAAACCCGCTTTGGCCCCTTTTCCTTGATCAACACCGCCGTCTCGGCAATCGACGTCAGCCCGCCAATCCCCGACCCGATCATCACCCCCGTGCGGCAACGATCCTCTTCACTCGCAGGCACCCAGCCCGAATCTTGCACGGCCTGCACCGCAGCCGTCATGCCATAGATGATGAAATCGTCGACCTTGCGCTGGTCCTTAGGCTCCATCCAGTGATCTGGATTAAAGGTGCCATCACTGCCTGATCCACGCGGAACCTCACAAGCGTACTGCGTGATCACATTGGCTGGATCAAAGCGCGTGATCCGCCCCGCCCCCGACTGCCCCGCCAGCAAGCGCGCCCAAGTGTCTTCCACCCCACACGCCAGCGGGGTCAGCATGCCTAATCCTGTGATAACCACTCGACGCAAGCGTGCCTCCATACCCGTTAAGCTGCCCTGTTGCGCGCCTGCGGCGGCATCGGTTTTGTGTGAAGTGATACACGCCCCGCTGAAAGCCTGCAACCGCCCCACCAGCAAAGCTTGGGCCCAAGGCTCAATTGGTCCAAAGCCGCCCCCTTGACGCTCCCCGAATTAAGGCTATCTCAGCGAATGAACGTTCATTCACGACGGAATCACTCTACCTCATGCAAATGACTCATCCACCGGTTGTCCCAAGCCACGCCGATGTCCGCTCGGCAGGTATCCTTTCCTCGGTGCGGCAAGCCTTTCTCGACAAAGGCTTTGACGGCGCCTCCATGCAAGACCTAGCCCGAGCGACTGGGATGAGTGTGGGCAACTTCTACCGCTATTTTCCCTCCAAAGCCGCCATCATCCAAGCCTTGATCGAACACGACGCAGATATGGTGCAACGCGATTTTGCGGCGATCCTGACCTCTGATCAACCCATGGCGACGCTGCGCCAAGTCATTCGCACGCGGGTGGTGGGCGAGGCTTGCGCCGATGATCTTGCCCTGTGGACCGAGATCGAAGCCGCCTCCCGCCATTCCGCCGAAATCGCCCAGGCCGCCCAACGGATGGAGACAGAGGTCCTGGGCAACCTCATCGCCGTCTTCGCGGCCGAAGTCGGGATCAGCCTGCCGCAGGCGCACCAGCGCTACTCCACCACGGCCTCTTACGTGCTGGTCATGATCAAGGCCGCGTCTTGCCTGTCTTGCGCCTCGCCCATCGACCATAATGCCGTGCGCAGCATGATTTTGGCCAGCATCGACCACGCTCTGGACGAGGTCGCCCCATGACCGCGCGAACGCCCTTGCGCCGCGCAGGCCCAACCGCGCTGCCCTCTCAAACGGTTTCATCTGAAAGACCCTCCATGCCTCTGTCTTTGAAAGTTTTTCTGCTCGCCTCTGCCATGACGGGCCTGTTTTTGCCAGCAGCTTTTGCCCAAACACCCGCCCCCACGGCAGACATTGTTCTGCCCGCCATCACTGTCACGACAGTGAGCATGCGTCAGGTCGAAGACCATGTTCTGGCCTCTGGCCTGATCGCGCCCGTGGAACAGGTGGCCGTCGTGCCCCTGATCGAGGGACAACCGATTGAATCGCTGTCTGTAGATGTGGGCGATCTGGTCGCAGCCGGACAGGTTCTGGCCAAACTGTCCACCGCCACGCTCACCTTGCAGCAAAGCCAGTTGCAAGCCAGCTTCGCCGCCGCCCAATCCAACGCCGCCGAGGCCAAGCGCACTGCGCTGCGCACCGCGGCCCTGCTGGCGCAGGGCTCGGTGTCAAACGCCGCCAACGATCAAGCCCAAGCCGCCTTGACTGCGGCCAATGCGCAAGTCTCCTCGGTTCAGGCACAAATGGATACAAACGCGCTGCAAATTGCCCGTGCGCAAGTAAAAAGCCCAGTCGCGGGCCTGATCACCGCGCGCAATGCCGAAATCGGGGCGATCGCCTCGGCCCAAGGTGGCCCGATGTTTGTACTCACGCGCGATGGCGCCTTGGAGCTGCGCGCCGACGTGTCAGAGCAGGATCTGCCCCGCGTGCAACAGGGCCAAACGGCTACGATCCGGCTGGCATCAGGTTTGGCCCCGTTGACGGGCAGGTTGACCTTGGTGGAACCCAGCATCGATCTTTCCACCCGCTTGGGCCGCGCCCGCATCACGCTGGATGCGCCCGATACGGTCCGCGCCGGCATGTTTGCCGAGGCCGACATCCTCGTCTCCTCGCGCACCGGCCTTGTGGTGCCCGTAACCTCCGTCGGCTCGCAGGGCGGCGAAACCACCGTGATGACGGTCAAAGACGGTGTGGTCCACCGCACCGTGATCACAACAGGCATCCGCGATGGTGGCTGGGTCGAGGTTTTGACGGGCCTTGCCGAAGGCGATCAAATCGTGGCCAAAGCTGGAGCTTTTGTGACAGACGGCGACAAGATCAATCCAATTTCAACCGCCACGAATTGAGGGGAATAAGATGAACTTTTCAGCCTGGTCCATCCGCAACCCCGTAGCCCCTCTGCTGGCCTTTGTGCTCTTGATGGTCTTGGGCTACCAAAGCTTCTACGCCCTGCCCATCACACGCTTTCCCAATATCGATGTGCCGTTGGTTTTGGTCTCGGCCAGCCAACCGGGTGCCGCCCCCGCCGAGATGGAAACCCAAGTTACCAAAGTGATCGAAGACGCGGTGGCCGGGATCACCGGGGTCAAGAATGTCACCTCCAACGTCACGTCCGGCCAATCCAGCACCGCCATAGAGTTCCGGATGGAGGTTCCCACCGAAAAAGCCGTGGCAGATGTCAAAGATGTCATCGACCGCATCACAGCCGACCTGCCCGCCGATGTCGAAGCGCCCAATGTGACGCGCATTGATGTCGAAGGGCAGGCGATCATGACCTTCGCGGTCTATGCGCCTGACATGACCTTTGAAG
>CAXNKP010000377.1:0-3284 GCA_964202815.1 Stagnihabitans sp.
TGGCAGAAGAGGGCGACCGCGCCAATTACCTGATCTTCCGCGATGCCGAACTGGGCCGCCACCCCCTGCCAGCGCCCCGATTGCAAAGCCTGCTGGAGGCGATCGCCGATCTTCACACAGCCCTTAAGGCCCATCCATGAAAAAACCGCCCCATCCCTATCTGGTTCTGGCCGTCTCGGTGCTGCTGCCCGGCTGTGGCCAAGTGCTGAACCGCCAACCGATGCGCGGATTGATATTTTTGTTCTTCACTGCCCTTTTGGGCACACTTACCGCGATAACTGCGCCGCCCACGGCCTCGCTCATCGGGCATTTGGCGGGGGGGGTGTTTGTTTATGCGCTGTCAATCCCCGATGCCTACCGCACCGCCCGCCTGCGCTGGACGATCTGGGCCAAGACCTAAATCACCCTTACCCCTGCGGATAGGCGATGACTGACAGGTACTTTGCGGGCAATTTGTTCAACACTTCTGGCCCATGGCGGGAGTCGGCGTCAAAAAACAGGCTGTCACCGGGTTTTAAATTGAAAAGCTTGTCGCCATGCCGATAGGTCACTTCACCCTCTAGCATATAAAGCATTTCCAGCCCTTCGTGCTGAAAGGTCGGGAAAACATCGGCTTCGGTCGATAGGGTGATGAGATAGGGTTCCACGACCACACCAGAATTGTTCGACCCGATGTGACCCAAAAGGTTGTATTGGTGGCCCGAACGTGTGCCGCGCCGTTCCACCTCGATATGATCGCCCGCTTGCACATGCTGCACCTCGCGGCGTTCTTCGTAAGATTTGAAAAAGGCGGTGACGGGCACCGAAAAGGCGTGGCTAAGCACCTGCAACGTCGTCAGCGACGGCGAAGTAATACCGTTTTCAATTTTCGACAGCATCCCGATCGACAGGCCTGTCACCTGCGCCAGATCGGCGACCGTCAGCCCCTGTTGGCGGCGAAAGGCGCGCACCTCGCGGCCAATCGCGGCTTCAAGGTTGCGCTCGGATATGTCACGCACCTTGTGCGGGTCTTGGCTGAGGGTGGGCTTGCCGCGTGGCACGAAAGCTTGGGCATCGTCAGTCATTTGGGCGTCCTTTGAGATCGCTTTTTTCACTATAGGGAAAAAATATCGCAAGGAACAAGGAAAACCGTCACAAAACCGATTGCGCCGCCACAGTCAAAGCATGGTGCAGGCTTTGCGCTGACGAGCGCGGGCCATAGATCGTGACCAGCGTCTCGGATCGCTTGACCAGATAACAGCCCAAATGCTCCATCACGCTGCGCGTTGCTGCCCCCACAGCGCCCTTGGCCAGATCGAAGTTGGACAGGCGCTCAAACAATCGGGGCAGGTCTGCGCCGGACAGATCAAAGCGCACCCAAGCGTCGGTCTGTTCGGTGATAGAGGCCGCATCACCAAAGGCGGGCAGCAGATGGGCGCGGATGTCTTCGTGGCTGGCAAAGGGCGCTTCGACCATCCACATCTCGGGCGTCATCCAAAAGGCGCTGTAGGGGGTGCCATCGGCAGAGGCCCCTGCGACGGGCAAAGGCACACCCACCGCAGCAGCGGCGGATTGCACATCGCTCAACCGCCCACGCCGCACGGCGAGCGAGGCTAGCGCCACATCGGCGCGTTCGGTGATGGTCCACAGGCCGATGATGTCAACCTCGGGCGTGGCGTGGCCAAGGGCGGTGATGGGGTTTAGGATGAAATCAGGCACGAAGACGCTCCCCTTCCGGGTCAATGAAATGCGGGCTGACGATTTCGATTTCGGTGTCAGTCCCGGCCAACAGGTTGACGGCGCGCATCTTTTCGCCAATACGGTTGGACCCGTCCTTCAGGTACCCCAGCGCGATGTAATGGCCCAGATGCGGCGAATAGACCAAGGATGTCAGCCAGCCGTCGTCATTTTCCGCTTTGGCCACAGCCCCGGTTTTCAGGAAATGGCTGCCCGCTTTCAGCTCTGCCGCAGGGTTGACCGGTTTGACCCCCACCAGCCGCAGACCATCGTCGCGGGTCATCCCCTCACGCTGGGACAGCAGCATCCCGATGGAATCTTTCTTGCGGCTGACCATCTTGCCAAGCCCCATGTTCAGCGCGGTTGACGTGCCGTTCAGCTCGTTGCCCGCCACATGGCCCTTTTCGATGCGCATCACGCCCAAGGCTTCGGTGCCATAGACCACGGCATCAAACTCTGCCCCCGCCGCCACCAGTTTGCGGATCATCGCATCGCCGTAGCGGGTGGGCACCGCGATTTCATAAGCCAATTCGCCCGAAAAGCTGATGCGGAACAACCGCGCCCGCAGCCCCCCCACAGTGATATTGCCCGCCCCCATATAGGGGAAAGCGGCGTCAGATATGTCTTGGTCAACCACCTTTTGCAGCAATTTGCGCGCATTTGGCCCCGCGACTGAAAATTGCGCCCAAGCTTCCGTGGTCGAGATCAGTTGCACATCCATATCCGGCCACAGCACCTGACGGCAGAATTCCAGATGGCGGAAGACCGTCACCGCATTGGCGGTGGTGGTGGTCGTCACATATTCATTCTGCCCCATCCGCGCCGTGGTGCCATCGTCAAACACCATGCCATCCTCGCGCAGCATGAGGCCATAGCGGCATTTGCCAACGGCCAGCGTGCTAAAGGTGTTGGCATAGACCTTATCAAGGAACGCCCCCGCATCGGTGCCTTGAATGTCGATCTTGCCTAAAGTGGTCACATCGCAGATGCCGACCGATTTGCGCGTGGCCAAAACCTCGCGGTCGACAGATTCTCGCCATGTCGTCTCGCCCGCCCTGGGCAGCCACTGCGTGCGCAGCCAGTAGCCCACTTCGACAAAGACAGCGCCCTGTTCTTGCGCCCATGTGTGTGAGGGCGTCAGGCGGAAGGGCTTAAATTCCTGCCCCCTGCCCCGCCCACCCAAGGCCCCCAACGCCACGGGCGTATAGGGGGGCCGATAGACCGTGGTGCCGGTTTCGGGAATAGATTTGCCCGTCAGCCCCGCCATCACAGCCAGCCCTAACACATTTCCAGTCTTGCCCTGATCGGTGGCCATGCCAAGGGTGGTGTAGCGTTTGAGATGTTCGACCGAGGTGAAGTTTTCCTGATGCGCCAGTTTGATGTCTTTAACGGTCACGTCGTTTTGCGGGTCAATCCACGCGCGGTTGGACCCTTTGACATACCACATCGGTGTAATACGCACCGGCGCGTCTTCGGCCTTGGGCAGGTCGGCCACTTTCGCCGTCAGCCCCAGACTGGCCAGCGCCGCGCGTGCGACCTCATCACCCGTCACCAAAGCGCCGTAGGTT